>CAJYSL010000143.1 GCA_913777515.1 uncultured Mucilaginibacter sp. | reverse complement strand
TCTTATTTTAAGTGGACAGAGTAATTGAGAAAAAAAAGTGGAACAGTAAGCGCTTAATGACCATTGGCGGTATTGCCGCTGTGGTATTGCTGGTAGCAGGTAGCATTGTGTTTACCTCGGGCAAAAGCAAATTAAACGTTGATACGGAGCGCATTACCATCAGCAATGTAACTAAAGGTTCATTCCAGGAAATTATTCCGCTGAATGGTATTGTGCTGCCCATCACCACCATATACCTTGACGCTGTTGAAGGCGGACGGGTTGAAAAGCTTTTTGTAGAAGATGGCGCTACCATGAAAAAAGGTCAGCCTATTTTAAAACTGGCCAACACCGATTTGGAGCTGAGCCTGGCCAACGAAGAAACTGCCGTATTTAACGTATTAACGCAGATGCAGATTTCGCATGATAACGCCCGCCAGAATACCATCAGCAAACTGAACCAAATGGCCGAGGTGGAAAGCAGCCTGAAAGAAGCCGAACGCGTTTACAAACTTAACAAAAAGCTGTACGACCAAAAAGCCATCGGCTTGCAGGAGTTCCAGAAATCGGAAAACGATTATAATTATGCTCAGCGCCGCAAACGTTTAACGACCCAGATTTTAAACCAGGACTCGACTGCCATGAACCAGCAGACCTCGCAGTCTAAAGAATCATACGCGCACATGAAATCGACCCTGGAGTTGATGCGCAAAAAGGTAGGCGACCTGATTGTACGTGCCCCGGTTGACGGGCAGTTAACCTCGCTGGATGCCGAAATTGGCCAGAGCAAGCAAAAAGGCGGTCGCTTAGGACAGATTGATGTATTGTCTGGTTATAAAGTGCGGGTTGATGTGGACGAGCATTATATTACCCGGGTATTTAATGGCCAGATGGGCGAGTTTACTTTGGGCGATAAAACCTACAAGTTGAAGATTAAGAAAGTATTTACGCAGGTATCAAATGGTCGTTTCCAGGTGGATATGCAATTTGTGGGTGATATCCCGAAAGATATCCGCCGAGGACAAAGCCTGCAGATTCGTTTGGCCCTGAGCGACGAAACACAAGCCATACTGGTGCCTAAAGGCGGCTTTTACCAGCAAACTGGCGGGAACTGGATATTTAAACTGAGCGAAGATGGCAAAACTGCCTATAAAGTTGACGTGCAACTGGGCCGTCAAAATCCCGATTATTACGAGGTGATGCAAGGCCTGAAACCAGGCGACCGTGTGGTAACCTCGAGTTACGAGAATTATGGCGATATGCAGGAGTTGGTTTTGAAATAGAGTTTTTAGAGTATAGAATATAGAGTCAAGAGTACAGATTTCTATATTAAGAGCTAAGAAAACTGACCGAATTAAATAACAACAATAACATTCACAATTAAAGATATCACCCGGTGAAACGGGGAAGGAGGCTAAATGATAAAAATTACCAATCTCGAAAAATTTTACCGCACCGAAGAGGTAGAAACCGTTGCGTTAAATAAACTAAACCTTGAAATTAATACCGGCGAATTTGTGGCCATTATGGGCCCGTCGGGTTGTGGTAAATCAACGTTGTTAAATATCTTAGGATTGCTGGACGACCCGGACGGTGGCAGTTACCTGTTTAACGGCACCGAGGTAGCACACTTCAACGAGCGCAAACGTGCCGACCTGCGCAAACATAATATCGGTTTCGTTTTCCAGAGCTTTAACCTGATTGATGAGCTGACCGTGTTTGAAAACGTAGAACTGCCCCTTATTTATACCGGCGTAAACTCGGCCGACCGCAAGCAGCGGGTAGAGGAGGTGCTAACCAAAATGCAGATTATGCACCGCCGTAACCATTATCCGCAGCAGTTATCGGGCGGTCAGCAGCAGCGTGTAGCTATTGCCCGCGCCGTGGTTAACAAACCTAAACTGATACTGGCGGATGAACCCACTGGTAACCTCGACAGCAGCAACGGTAATGAGGTGATGGAACTACTAACCGACCTGAACGAACAAGGCACCACCATTATCATGGTAACTCACTCCGAGCACGATGCCCGTTACAGCCACCGCATTGTGCGCCTGCTGGATGGTCATACCGTAGTAGAAAATATTATGATGTAGTTTTTGTAACTGCTTTTAAATCAATATTTATTCATCATCAAAAAAAATCACATGAAAATACTTTATACATTATTGCTTTCGGCTTGCAGCATGGCCGTAATAGCACAAACCAAAACCAATAGAAGCCGCACCAGTCAAAAAATATCTGATGATGGTAAAACCATGCATTTTAGTATTAACGGAGATGTAAACGGCAACGTTATAGATTACGACAAATCATTTGACGTAACTAATCTTAATCAAGCCGAGAAAGATGCGCTTAAGCAACGCATAGCCGATTCGCTAGGTATTGCTATTAGTAATAGCAGGGTTAAAGCCGCAACAACAGCCAAGACATCGGTTAATTTGCCGCCGCTTCCTGCCATACCTCCTGTTTCGGCTACATCGGCGTTATCTACCAGTAAAAGCCGCACAACTCAGGATTTATCTACCGGTGTTTATGATGATAACGGCACCATGCAGGTGGAGGTAAAGGGTTATCAGGCGCAGAAATATTTTAATTACAGCCGTAAGTTTAACGTGAAGGGTATGTCGAAAACACAAAAAGATGCCATCGTGAAACGTATAGTAGATTCGCTAGGCGTAAGCAGCAGAACCAGTGTAGGCACCCACTAATTTACTAACAATGTTACAAGCATACCTCAAAGTGGCATGGCGACGCCTGAAGGCCCGGCTGTTTTACACCTTACTTAATGTGTTGGGTTTGGCCCTGGCTATGGGCTGCTGCATTTTGTTGTATGTATATGTAAGTTACCAGTTAAGTTTTGATACCTATCATCGCCACGCGGCAACCACTTACCGCGTTGTAAACGAGCTGCATCTGGACAAAACGGAGTACGACAAGGGCTCTGCGATGGCGATGTACCTGGCCGCCCGGCGTGAGATCCCGCAAGTGGTAAATGGCGCTTACTCTTGCAGCCGGCAGAGTTATATTGTAACGGCGGGTACTGCTGATAAAAAGCTATTCCGCGAAGAAAAAAACATTGCCTTTACCAACTCTAAATGGTTTGACGTTTTTAAATACCGTGTGGTTGCAGGAAACTTACAAGGTTTAAACCAGCTGAACACCGCCGTGCTAACTCAAAAACAGGCACAAAAATATTTTGGCAGTACGCCGGCAATAGGGCAGTACCTGCAAATTAAAAACATACCTATGCGTGTGGTAGCTGTAGTGGCCAACTGCCCTTACAATACCGACCAGAACTCGGATATATATTTTTCATTCGCCACCTTAAAACAAATAGACCCTGATTATAAAAATTACACCAACCAATGGGGGTATATATCATCGGTAAACAACAGCTACCTCGTGCTGCGCACCACTGCTGACAAGCCGGTAGTTGAAAAGATGCTCAACCAAATAGCCAAGCCGTATTTTGGCGACGGAATTAAGTATTATAAATTCCAGTTGCTGCCGCTTACCGAGCAGCACTTTGACCTGCGCTACGGAGGCACTACCCAAAAATCGCTTTTAACGGTGCTCATTGTTATCGGCTGTTTAATACTGGCCACGGCTATCATCAACTACATCAATCTGGTGGTAGCCCAGCAGGCGCGCCGCAGTACCGAAATTGGCACCCGTAAGGTTTTGGGCGCTACCGCCGGCAGGTTGCTGATGCAGTTTGTTACCGAGTCGGTGATGACTACTACGGTGGCTGCTGTACTGGCTATGGGGCTTGTGGCTGCGGTACTGCCGGTTATTAACCGTTATTGGTTTTCGGCACAGCCTGTGCACGTCGGGTCTTGGTTGCAATTGGGGTTATTTACGTTATTGCTGGTCGTTATCATTAATCTGGTAATGGGTATTTACCCGGCCTGGTGGCTTAATCGCTTTAATATTACCCATGCCCTTAAAAAGCAGGCTACGCTGGTGCAAACCGGACTGGGCCGTAAGGCTTTGGTGGTACTGCAAAACCTCATTGCCCAGTTACTGATTGCCGGTACGGTCATCATTGTGATGCAGGTGCAGTTTTTAAAAAATACCGATAAGGGTTTTGACCGCAATATGGTGGTAAACATCTCCGTAGGTCAGGCCACCGATTTGCAAAAGCAGCGTCTGTTAAAAGGCACTGCGCAAATGCCCGATGTAAGTTCGGTGAGCTTCTGCCTCAACTCGCCGGCTACTGATAGCCAGCGCGGAGCTACCCTACAGTTTGATAACCGACCTAAGTGGGAAAACTGGCCGGCCCGCTTTGCCATTGGCGATGCCGCTTATGCCAAAACTTTTGGTCTGCAACTCATCGCCGGTCGAAATCGCGATAGCCATGCCACCACACCCGAGTTTTTAGTAAACCAAAAAATGGCCCGTATGCTGATGGGCAATCACTGGACGGATGTAATAGGTAAGAAACTACAGCCTGGCGACCCTAAAGGTATTATTGTAGGCGTGGTGAAGGATTTTAATGTACACTCACTGCTCGAGCCTATTGAGCCAACCGTAGTGTTAGAAGATAAAAATCTGCAAACCAACATGGCCGTCAAGCTGAACGGGCAGCACACCGATGCTACCCTGAAAACCTTGCAGCAGCTATATACCGAAACGCTGCCCACCGAAGTGTTCAGTTACCGGTTTATTGACGAGCAAATTGCCAGCCTGTACCGGGCCGAAACCCTGCAGCAAAACCTTATTTGGGGCGCAGCAGCTATGGCCATCGTCATCAGCTCCTTGGGTTTACTGGGACTGGTATCCCTCATGACCTTGCAGCGCACCAAAGAAATTGGCGTGCGCAAAGTATTAGGTGCAGGCGTGAGCCAAATCGGGCTGATGCTCTCGGCCGATTTCCTGAAACTGGTGGGCTTAGCCCTCATTGTTGCTATCCCCGGGTCATGGTGGCTCATGAATCACTGGCTGCAAAACTATGCCTATCACATTCAAATACATTGGTGGGTATATGCACTTACAGGCCTGTTGGCTATGCTGATAGCCTTTTTCACGGTCGGTTTCCAGTCGTTCAAGGCAGCGATGGCTAACCCGGTAAACAGTTTACGAAGCGAATAAATCTTATAAAAATATTATCATGATTAAAAATTACCTCAAAATAGCCTGGCGCAACCTTTGGAAAGGCCGGGTGTTTAACCTGATGAACATTACCGGGCTAGCCGTTGCCGTAGCCTGTTGTACTTTAATCTTCTTAACTGTTTACTACGAGTTTTCGTACGATAACTTTCACGAAAAGCTCGATAGTATTTACCAGGTTTACAATGTAGCCAACCGCCCTAAAGGCGTCGAAAAAAGCTCGTCGATGCCCACGCCAATGGCTGCTGCCTTAAAGGCAGAGTATCCGGCTGTTAAATATATAACTCGCAGTGGCAACACCGGTGGGGTAGTTACTTATGGCAACCAGAAGATAAACGAGGATATTCATTTTGTAGACCCGGATTTTCTGAAAATGTTTACCTTCCCGTTGGTACAGGGCAGCAGCAACGCGGCTTTATCGCAGCTCAACAGCGCTGTAATTACCGAAGAAGCCGCTAAAAAGATTTTTGGCAACAAATCGGCGTTAAACCAAACGTTGCTTATCAATATCGAAAACCGCGAACAGCCTTTTTTGGTGACTGGTGTAGTTAAACAATATCCGGCCAATTCGAGCATTACTTTTGATGTACTGCTGAGGTTTGAACACTTTCCGCAATATAACGCTGATAAAGATAGCTGGGGCAACCGTACCCATATGGTATTTGCGGAGTTTAATGAAGGCTACGACCCCGCTATTTTTACCCAACAGATTAAACCGTTTGTAAACAAGTACTACGCCGAAGACCTGAAAAACCTGAAGCGCGACGGTGCCAAACCCGATGCCAACGGTAATATTTTTTCTCTGGCCTTAGCTCCCTTTGCCGACAATCATTTTAACAATGATATCGGCATTGTAGAGGGTAATGGCATTAGCAAGACCTACCCGATAAGCCTGGTAGTTATTGGGTGTTTTATCTTATTGATTGCCTGTATCAACTTCATCAACCTGTCGGTAGCGCGTGGCTTTACCCGCGCCCGCGAGGTTGGCGTGCGCAAAACCTTGGGTGCCGGTAAATGGCAACTGCTTGCCCAGTTTTGGGTAGAAACCATTTTGGTTTGCCTGGCATCAACCATTATTGGGCTGCTGCTGTGTACACTGCTAATTAAGCAGTTTAAAGCTATATTTAAAAGTAAAATAAGCCTGGGCATGCTCTTAGAGCCGGCTCATCTCACCGGCATTATCCTCATGTTTTTAGCGGTTACCGCCATAGCAGGCTTTTATCCTGCGCTAATGATGGTGCGCTATAAAACGGTGGCTGTGCTTAAAGGTAAAATTAGCGGTGGCAAACCCGGCAAGCTGCGTAATACTTTGCTCGTTATCCAGTTTACACTATCTACCTTGCTTATTATCTGTACCATTATTACCTGGCAGCAAATTAGTTTTTTAAGCAATAAGCCTTTGGGCTACAACAAAACAGAAGTACTCAGCATCCCGGTCGACCAAGGCACCAGGGGGGCAGATGCCCTGCGTTTGATGCGCAACGAGTTGCGTAACAATGCCAGCGTGGTATCGGTAAGCGGCGCCTACATGAATTTTGGCCGCGGTAACGACGGGTCGTCAAGGCGTTCGGTGCTGGGTTTTATTTATAACGACCGCGAGGTGCGCACTCACCTGCAAAGTGTGGATTATGATTATGTAAAAACGCTGGATATCAAATTATTGGAGGGCCGAGAATTTGACCCTAACTTTAAAGGCGACAGCACAGGCATCATCATTAATGAGAGCATGGCACGCGAGCTGGGCGGCAAAAACTTAGTTGGTACTTTTTTACCAATGCTGGACGGCAAACCCAAAGCCCAGATTATCGGTGTTGTAAAAAACTTCAATTTCGAATCGCTGCATGATGATATTGCGCCGCTTACACTTACAATGCTGAAAGATTTTGAAATCAACTACATCTTTGTAAAAGTAAAACCGGGCAACCTGGTGGGGGCTTATGATAACATCAAAAGCAGCTGGCACCGTCTTTACCCCAACGCTACCTTCCTGGCCTCGTGGCTTAACGAAAACACAGAGCGCCAATACCTGAGCGAGCGCCGGTTGTCGGGTATTTTTGTGAGCGGTGCCGTGTTGGCCATCATTATTTCGTGCATTGGCTTACTGGCTATCTCTATTATGATGGTGATACAGCGCAACAAAGAAATTGGCATCCGCAAAGTGCTGGGTGCAAACGTATTTGGCATCGTCATGATGTTGTCGCAGGATTTTTTAAAACTGGTATTGGTAGCCGCCATATTATCCTTTCCGGTAGCATGGTGGGTAATGAGCCACTGGCTGCAAAGCTTTGCTTACCGGGTTGATATTCACTGGTGGGTATTTGCCTTGTCAACCGCGCTGGCTTTAATTCTGGCCTTTGTTACCATCAGCTTCCAGTCTATCCGGGCGGCTATTGCCAACCCGGTTAAAAGTTTGCGCAGCGAGTAATCATATGGAGCCGGATGTTCGCCCGCCTGTCAGGGTCGGAGCGTTCGCCCGGCTTTTATTTTTCAACCACATTTACCTGTTATCATGTTTAAAAACTATCTAACTATTGCTTTCAGGAGCCTCAAAAGCAATCTGGGTTTCTCGTTTATCAATATTTTTGGTCTGGCTATGGGCATGGCGGCTACCATACTGATTGCATTGTGGGTAAATAACGAGGTGGGGTATGACCGTTTCCATCAAAACGTCAACCAGATTTACGTGGCGTTTAACAAAAGCCTGTTTGAGGGCGAAATGCGGATATGGAGGTCAACTCCAAGTCCGCTTGGGCCGGCGCTTAAGCAGGAGTTTCCGGAGGTTAAATATGCGGTTAGAGTTGATTACCTCGCCAAACACCTCACCGAGTATCAGGGGAAAAAATTACAGGCCAACGGCTACAATGCCGATCCCGACTTTTTCAGGATGTTCAGCTTTCCATTATTGAGTGGCAATATTGGCAGCTGCTTGGCGAGTAATGACCATCTGGTAATCACCGAAAACTTTGCCCGCAAACTATTTGGTAATACAAACGTGGTAGGCAAACTTATTAAGTTAGATAACAAATATGATTTCATGATTGGCGGAGTGCTGAAAGACATGCCTGCCAACACCCGCTTTACGGCAGATTTTATAGCACCCTGGGCTTTCTTACAAAGGCAATATGGGCCCGACCGGCTACAATGGGGTAATAATAGTATCCGCACGTATGTACAGCTGCTGCCCAATACCAACCTCGAAAACTTTAATCACAAAATAAGCGACATCACCATCCGCCATAGTAACAACGAAGAGGATAACCGGGTGTTTTTATACCCTATGAAAGATTATTATTTACAGGGAGTTTTCAAGGATGGTAAATTGGAAGGTGGTCGCATCGAGATTGTGCGCCTGTTTACCGTGGTGGCTTGTTTTATTTTACTGATTGCCTGCATCAACTTCATGAACCTGAGCACCGCCCGCGGTGATAAACGTGCTAAAGAAGTAGGCGTGCGTAAAGCCATTGGCGCCCTTAAGCAGGCACTGGTGGGGCAGTTTCTACTGGAGTCGGTGCTCATTGCGGCTATGGCCGGTGCACTCGGACTATTGGCAGCGCAACTGGCTTTGCCTTACTTTAACCGGTTAATACAAACCCAGCTTGCCATGCCTTATACCAACGGCTGGTTTATAGCCGGCGTAATTGGTTTTATTTTGATAACGGGCTTGCTGGCCGGTTGTTACCCGGCGCTGTATCTGTCATCGTTTAAAGCAGTTGCGGTGTTAAAAGGTGCACACCGCAAGGTAAGTGCGCTAATTACTCCGCGAAAAGTATTGGTGGTTACCCAGTTTACCTTTGCCGTAGTGATGATTATAAGCACCATTATAATCCGCAGGCAAATACAGTATGCGCAGGATCGTGATAACGGATTTGAGCAGGGTAGCTTGGTATATGTGCCTTTCAGCGGCGACATCGACAAAAACAAACAGCTTATCAAGGCTGATTTACTCAATACGGGCGCTGCATCAGCCGTATCCATCACCAGTGCCGATATGATTGTAGCACAGTCTAACTCGTGGGACGTAAACTGGCAGGGTAAGCCGGCGGGAACTAAAATCACCTTTGACCGCATGGCAACCTTGGGCGATTTTGGCAAAACGATGAAATTGAAGTTCATCAGCGGCCGCGACATTGACCCCCAAACGTATCCTACCGATTCTACGGCCTGCCTAATTAACGAGTCGGCCGCCCGAATTATGAATTTTAAGCAGGCTGTTGGTCAGTTGATTGACCATGAGGGGTTGAAGTGGCACATTGTAGGTGTATTTAAAGACTTTGTATGGCGGTCGCCGTTTGAAGCTATGAACCCTATGCTGATTGCCGGGCCGAAAATGGATTGGAACGATTGCATTAACATCCGCCTCGATCCGAGCCAGCCTATTAGTGCCTCTTTGCAAAAGGCCGAAGCCGTATTTAAAAAATATAACCCGGCATTTCCGGTTACCCTTTCGTTTGTAGACCAGGAATATCAGCGTAAGTTTGCCGAGCAGCAGCGCACCGGTAAGCTGGCAGGTATCTTCGCTGTGCTGACGATTTTAATATCGTGCCTGGGTCTGTTTGGGCTGGCTGCTTACATGGCTGCAAGCCGCACCAAAGAGATTGGCGTACGCAAAGTGCTGGGAGCATCGGTAGCCAACGTAACGGCCATGATCTCTAAAGAGTTTTTAAAGCCCATTTTATTGTCGGTTGTGTTGGCTACACCCATTGCCTGGATAGTGATGTACCGCTGGCTGCAAAATTACAGCTACCGCACGCAGATAGAATGGTGGGTGTTTGTGACCGGCGGTTTAACGGCCATGATGATTGCTCTGCTCACGGTAAGTTACCAGTCGGTAAAGGCAGCTGTTGCCAACCCGGTAAAAAGTCTGCGGAGCGAATAAAAGTTTATATTTACTGTAACACATTGTTTTGATGTAGCGACCTGATTATAAATCTTTAAACATCCTACCTATGTTATTTAATCACATCAAAATCGCTTTCCGTAACCTGTGGCGCAACCGCACGTTTACCGGCATCAATATGCTGGGTTTGGGGTTGGGCTTTGCCGTGTTTTTGCTGCTGGCCCAGTACGTGGCTTTTGAGTGGAGCGCTAACCGCTTCCATCAAAACGCCGACCGGTTGTACCGCTTGTCGTACCTCTACAAAGACGGCAAAAGCAACTATTATATGCCGCCGGGTATTGGTCCGGCACTAAAAAGCAATGTGGCCGGTATTGAGCAATGTGTACGCATAGGCGAGGGGGTAGGTAATGGTGTGGTTACTGTGGATGGCCCGTCGGGGGTAAAGGCCTTCCGTGACGATGGTATTTCGTTTACTGATGATGGCTTTTTTAAAACATTCAGCTTCCCGGTGTTGCAGGGTAGCGGCTCATTAGGCCAGCCGCAAACCATGGCCATATCGGCCGGGGCGGCCAAAAAGTATTTTGGTGATGCACCGGCGGTGGGCAAACAGGTAAAGGTAACTAACCAGTTTGGCAGCACTACTTATACGGTGACCACGGTATTTCAAGACATGCCGGCTAATTCGGATATCCGGTCCGACGTATTGCTGTCATACTCCACCTTAAAAAGCGCCGCCGCCCGCAATGGTAACGATTGGGCCGACCCGGACGCGCTGGGCTCCGAATACGCTTTTATCTACGTGCTGCGCCAGGTCAACGCCAGTGCCAATAACCTGAGCACCCAGGCAACCCGCTTGCTACACAGTTTAAAGCCTGATAATAAAAACGACCAGATGGGATTTCAGCCGATGGCTAATCTGCACATTGCGCCAGGGTTTGATTACCCGTACCAAACCTATGGCAGCTTGGTGCTGGTTACGGCTTTTATCAGCGTGGCTGTTCTCATCATTCTGATTGCCTGGATAAATTACATCAACCTGTCGACCGCACAGGCACTCAACCGAGTTAAAGAAGTGGGCGTTCGCAAAGTGCTGGGAGCCACCCGCTGGCAGCTGACCGGTCAGTACATTATCGAAACGGTTTTGCTTACCGTGGTTAGTTTTACCGTGGCACTCGTGGCCGTTTCGCTGTTGCAGCCTTTGTATAACAGCATTACAGGTAAGCAGCTATCATTAGAGGTGTTGAATGCCGGTCTGTTTTGGCCGGCCATTGCTACGCTGACGGTTGCCGGTACTTTGCTGGCCGGTGGTTATGTGGCCTGGGTCATCAGTTCGTATAATCCGGCACGTGCCATTGCCCGTAAGGAGGTATTAACCATGGGCGGCCTTACTTTGCGTAAAAGTCTGGTGGTTTTCCAGTTTATCATTTCGATGGTGTTTATAACCGCTACGTTGGTGCTGTACCGTCAGTTGCAGTTTATGCAGCACCATGATTTGGGTATGGCCGTCACAGGCAGGGTGGTGATTACCGGTCCGTCGGTCATTAACAGTTCACAGATGGATAACTCGGTAGCATTCGAAAACGCGGCCAGGCAACTGCCTTTTGTAAAACAGGTCGCCGCCTCTAACAATATACCGGGGCAGGGTTATAATTTTTCGACCGCGGGCATTACCGGTGAGCAGGCCAACCCCGGCGACGAGAAAAAATCGTATGCCATGCTGATTGTCGACAACCAGTATTTCTCCACTTACGACATCAATTTTAAATACGGCAAAGCCTTTACCCCGGCCATGCTGGAGCACGGCTGGCCAAAAACCAAAAGGGTGATATTAAATGAGGCTGCCATGAAGCAGTTAGGCTACCGCGATGAAACATCTATCATTGGCAAAACCGTAAAATGGGGCAGCGATTTTGAAGTGGTAGGCGTGGTAAAAGATTACCATCACCTGAGCTTGCACGAGCAGATTAAACCTATGATATTTTTACCGGCCGTGGCCGACGGCTATTTTACCTTTAAGGTAGATGCCGGAAACATGCCCGCAAAAATTGCCCGCCTGCAAAGCCTGTATCAAAAATATTTCCCGGCCGAGCCGTTTACGTATTTGTTTTTAGATGATGTATACGACAACCAGTATAAATCTGAACGGCAACTGGGCCACATTTTTATCGGCGCAGCCGGTACGGCGGTGCTCATTGCCTGCCTGGGTTTGCTTGGCTTGGCCATGTTTGCCGCACGACAACGCGTTAAAGAAATTGGTATCCGCAAAGTGCTGGGCGCAAATGTGATTGACCTGGTCAACCTGATATCGTTTGATTTTTTAAAGCTGGTGCTGCTGGCCCTGCTAATTGCTACCCCTATTGCCGTGCTGATGATGAGCCGCTGGCTGCAGAGCTTTGCTTACCGCACCGCCATGCCCTGGTGGCTGGTAGGGCTGGGCGGCGTGCTGGCCTTTGGCATTGCTTACGCTACGGTGGCACTACAGGCGTACAAAGCGGCGGGGGCTAATCCAATTAAAAGCTTGCGGAACGATTAGTTATTTAACCTTTATCTTACTTACAACACAGCCCCGGCATTCAACCATGCCGGGGCTGGTTTTTTAGGTATGTATCGCTGTCTGCTCACACACTGTATCGCATCCGTACAATTCTTGTTACGGTAACGAACAACGTTTTTAATGTTTGTGATGATAAGTGGCTGATAATAAATGTTTTGTTGTTTTGGTATGGATTTCACCTATAGAAACATATAAAACTTAGCTTAATTCGTGTTTGCAATCATCATTATTATAAAACTTCAATCATGTTATCACTCAAACAAATATCTAAATACTACAATACCGGCAACAACAAAACATACGTCCTCAACAAGGTAGACCTGGACGTTGAGCAAGGCGAGTTTGTGTCTATTATGGGGCCATCGGGTTCGGGCAAATCTACGCTGTTAAATATCATCGGTATGCTCGACCAGCCATCCGAAGGTTATATGTACTTTTTGAACGAGCCAGTGCATCAGCTGAAGGAAAAACAACGCTCGGCCCTGTACAAGCAAAATATCGGCTTTGTGTTTCAGGCCTATCACCTGATTGATGAGCTGACCGTTTACGAAAACATTGAAACTCCTTTACTGTACCAGGACGTCAAAAGTACCGAACGCAAAGCTTTAGTAGCCGATGCACTGGACCGTTTTAACATTGTAGGGAAAAAAGATTTGTTCCCGGCACAGCTATCGGGCGGTCAGCAGCAGTTAGTGGGCATTGCCCGTGCGCTCATCAGCAAACCTAAGTTGTTACTGGCCGATGAGCCTACCGGTAACCTAAACTCAAAACAGGGCGAAGAAATTATGGAGCTGTTTAAAAAACTGAACCAGGAAGACGGGGTAACCATCATCCAGGTAACTCACTCCGAAAAAAATGCGCAGTACGGTTCGCGCATCATCAACCTGCTCGACGGTAAAATAGACTCATCCATCATTTTATAAGGTTATGCGTTACCTTTTTTTATTTGTAGCTATCTTTTTTTGCCGTGAAGCGCTGGCGCAGCAACCGGCCGATTCGGTGTATAACCTGCAGCAATGTATTGATATTGCCATCAAAAACAACCTGACCGTAAAGCGCAGCGAGCTGGATATGGAGCGCAGCCGCATTTACTGGCAGCAGCAGCGGGCGGCTTTACTGCCCACGCTTAATGGCAATGTAAACCACGGTATCAGCACCGGCCGAAGTTTAGACCCCTTTACCAACACCTACCTGAACCAGCAGATATCTTATGCCGATTACGGCGTAAATGCCAACCTGATTTTGTTTAACGGCTTAACCATACAAAACAGCATCCGTCAAACCTCGCTGGCTTACCAAGCAGGCCGGATGGATTTTGAACAGGCCAAGAACGACATTACCCTCAATGTAATCACCGCTTATTTGCAGGTGATTAACAATGTGGACTTGCTAACGCAGGGCAACAACCAATTAGCCGTATCCAAACAGCAACTGCAGCGTTTACAGGTACTCAATGCCAATGGTGCCGTAAAACCATCGGATTACTACGACGTGAAAGGCCAGCTGGCTACCGACCAACTGACCGTGATTAACGCTAAAAACGGACTGGTGGCTTCCAAGCTTAACCTGCTGCAAACCATGAACGTGCCCTACAGCCGCGACATTAGCCTGCAGCGCCTCAATGCCACCGAGCTGCCCGCCTTAAAGTTTACCCAAACCGCCAACCAGGTTTACGACCTGGCCCTGCAAAACCTGCCTTTGGTTAAAGCTGCTGCATTGAGGCGCCAAAGTGCCGAAAAAGCCGTAAAGGTGCGCCAGGGTGCTTTGTTCCCGGTAATTTCGTTAAACGGTGGTTTGGCAACCCGTTATTCTAGTGCAGCCCGCCGTTCGGTATTGGTTGACACGGTAGAAGTGAATACAGGGTCGTATGTAAAAACAGCCGGCGGTAACCAGCCGGTGTATGCGGCCAACCAGATTTATAATAATGAAAAAATAAGTTACGGCGATCAGTTTAAAAACAACTACAATACGCAGGTTAACCTGGGTTTGCAGGTGCCCATCCTTAACGGTTTTTTAAACCGCAATCGCGTTGCCCTGGCTAAAATAGACTTGCAGGAACAGCGTTACACTGAAGAAACCACCCGTATACAGCTTAAGCAAAACGTGGAGCAGGCGTACAATAACATGTCCGCTGCATACGAACGCTACCAGGTATTGCAGGAGCAAACCGAGGCTTTCCGCGAGTCGTTCCGCACGGCCGAAATTCGTTTTAACGCCGGCGCCTTAACCTCGGTGGATTATATAGTAGCCAAAAACAACCTGGACCGTGCCAACAATAACCTGATTAACGCACGGTACGATTATTACATTCGCACTAAAATCTTAAATTATTACACTGGTAATCTTGTTCTTTAAAAGTATTTAACTATAACTTTCATAATTAGCATAGTTTTTGTTACCTTAAAAGCAAATCTAACTGTATTGCTACTTATGAAAAATGTATTATACCTCTTAACTATTAGTTTAGCGATGGCCACGTCGGCCTTCGCACAAAAACAATTACTGCCGCGTGTAAATTTTGGTGTCAAAGGGGGGGTAAACCTCACCAACTATTCTACTACCGGGACACTGACAGACGAGTCGCGTTTGGGATTACAGGCGGGCGTTTACAGTCGCATATCTTTAGGCGCCTTGCATTTGCAACCTGAGTTGTATTATACTCAAAAAGATGCCAAAGTTATGCAAACCAATAACCCTTACGTCAATACCGTAAAACTGAGAAGTATTGATTTGCCTGTACTGTTGGGCTACTCATGGGGTGGTGATTATGTTGCCTGGCATGTTCAAACTGGTCCGTTAGTATCGTTTGGCGTAAGCAACAAAGAGTCGGACAATGCTTATCAAACCCAGGCAGGTTTACTTATTGCCGACCAGAATTACTCATGGCTGGCCGGTTTAGGTGTTGATGTGAATAACAGGCTGTCGTTTGATGCCAGGTACGAGTATGGTTTCAAAAAATTTCAGGCTACCGATTTTAGGTCAACCGCAAGGCTCAACGTGTTTAGTATTGCCGTAGCTTACCGCTTGTTCTCTTTATAAAAATAATTAAAAAGCTGCTTTAAGCCGCTGAAAATTTCTTTCAGCGGCTTTTTTGTGGTTTGGGTTTTCTAATAAATTAATAATAAAACCTTGTAAATAAAATGTTGTTAACTTTTAGTATATAATTTATAATTAAAATAAACACCGATGAAAGCAGCAGTTTTTCACAAACCGGGCGACATAAGCGTTGACACGGTAGAAGACCCAAAAATTGAACAGGCCGGAGACGTGATATTAAAGGTGACCTCGACGGCCATATGCGGCTCCGACCTGCACATCTTGGATGGCGGCATTCCGCAGATGAAAGACTTGGTGATGGGACACGAGTTTATGGGTATTGTGGAAGAGGTTGGCCCCTCGGTGAAAAACCTGAAGCGCGGCGACCGCGTGGTGGTGCCATTTCCGATTGCCTGCGGCCATTGCTTTTTTTGTACCCACGGCGCATCACCCCATTGCGAAAACTCCAACCCCGAGCATTACGGGCCACAAGGCGATTTGTTAGACCATAAAGGCGGAGCGCTGTTTGGTTATACTGATTTGTACGGTGGCTATTCGGGCGGGCAGGCCGAGTATGTACGTGTGCCGTATGCCGATGTAAGTCCGCGCATTGTACCCGATAACCTCACCGACGACCAGGTGCTGTTTTTAACGGATATATTCCCAACAGGCTGGTCGGCTATTGACTGGGCGCAGATGAAGGGCGGCGAAGTGGTTGCCATATTTGGTTCGGGCCCGGTAGGTTTGATGGCCCAGAAAGCGGCCTGGATTAACGGTGCCAGTCGCGTTGTCGCTATCGACCCGGTCAATTACCGCCTGGCCAAAGCTAGGGAGGCCAACAAGGTAGAAACGCTGAACCCTAATGAGGTGGACGTAGTAGAAGCCATACGCCAGATGACCGGCGGCCGCGGTGCCGACGTTTGCGTAGATGCGGTTGGATTCGAAGCCCAGCGGTCGTTTTTAGATAAAGTAAAAGCTACTTTGAACTTTGAAAAAGGTACTATCAAAGTGCTCGAAATGTGTTTTGAAGCCGTACGCCGCGGCGGAACGGTTACGGTGGTAGGTGTGTACGGTACCCCGTTCGATAATTTCCCGGTACACCGTATGTTCGACAAAGGAATCACCATTAAACAAGGACAGGCCCCGGTGCTCAACTACATCGACCATCTCATCGACCTCATTAAACAAGAGAAAGTGGTGCTCAATGATATTATATCACACACCCTACCGCTAAGCGAAGCCTCACACGCTTATGATATTTTTAAAAATAAAGAGGATGATTGCGTGAAGGTGATGCTGAAGCCGCATGCATAGGCTACAAATAAGCTGTCTATAATCAATTAAAAAAACCGACGTCATGCCGAATTTATTTCGGCATCCCACATGACAAGTTCGCCGCATTGCAAATTGCATGTTGATTACTTAGCGCGTGGGATGCCGAAATTAATTCGGCATGACTGGTTGGGAGATTATTAATTAAAAAAGCCTGAAGATGAATGTTACATTTTCAGGCTAAAACTATTCTATCAATTCAAACCACCACGCCTTGTAGCCTTTACGGGCTCGGGCCATTTCATAGTTTGACCGGTGCGTGGGTTGTTACCCAGCGGGGCGCGTTCGGTCGAGGTTTTTTGCGGGTCTTCGCTGGCCATGTAGATCAAGATGGCGGCGAGGATGGCATTTTTGCGCACATCATCAAACACAATCTTATCGTAGGTGTCGCGGTTGGTGTGCCAGGTGTAATTGCCGTACGACCAGCTCAGCGAGCTTAACGAAAAGCCCGGCGCGCCTGCGGCCACAAACGATGCAAAGTCAGACCCGCCGGCACCCGGCATACCCGGAAAGCTGGTTTTAATAGAGTCGCGAATGTTGGATGGCACGGCGGCCAGCCAGCGGGTAATGAATTCACCGGCGTGGGCAAAACCCTGACCCGAAATGTTTACCACCCGGCCGGTGCCGTTATCCTGGTTAAACAAAGCCTGCAGGTTTTGTACAATTTCTGGATGGTCTTCAACAAAGGCGCGCGAGCCGTTCAGGCCTTCTT
>CAJYSL010000142.1 GCA_913777515.1 uncultured Mucilaginibacter sp. | reverse complement strand
GGCATTATTGAAATCAGGGAATTGCTGGTAAAATTAGTTAAAGAGCAGGGCAAAACTGTTTTTGTATCGAGCCACTTACTGGCGGAGATTGAGCGGATGGCTACCCACGTAGGTATTATCAACCATGGGGCGATGGTGTTTCAGGGCAGCATACAGGATTTGGAAAGCATCAGTCAGCCCATGATTCAGGTAGAAACAGACCAGATTGCTGATGCCGCAAACTTTTTGCAAAGTGCCGGTCATGATATCAATCAGGTTACCGAAACTTACATTACCCTCCCCTATACTAACAAAGATGCCGTAGCTGCCATTAACGCCAGCTTGCACAACCAGGGGCATAAAATATACAGCATTGGCAAAGTACAGAAAGATTTAGAGCAGCTGTTTCTGAACATTACTAAAAACGCCTAACCTAAACCCATGAAAGGATTTTTATTATCACTGCAATCGGAGTTTTACAAGAGCCGGAAAACACTGGGCTTTTGGAGTGCCGTACTTTTACCTCTGCTGCTGACCTCGCTTATTAGTCTTGGGTTTTATTTTAAAAGCGCCAAGCTGGCGTCTTACCCAGGCAAAGTATTGTGGGCGCAGTTTTCGGGTATTTCATTGGGGATGATGGGCACCTTGTTGCTGCCGATATTTATCATATTTATTGCTTACTCGGTAAACAGTGTTGAGCATAAATCAGATACCTGGAAAACACTGTTCACGTTGCCTATACCCAAATGGTCCATTTACAGTGCCAAGTTTTTTTATGCGTTTTTCCTGGTTTTGCTTTGCCTGATGCTGTTTGTTGGGTTTACCATTGGGTTTGGTAACTTGTTAGGCTTGCTCAAGCCTGAACTTAAGTTTCTTGACGCGCATATTGAGAAAGAGCTTTTTGATATCTACCTCAAATTACTCTTGGGCTCGCTGGCTACCCTGGCCCTGCAATTTGTAATGAGCCTGATTTGGAAAGATTTTTTGAAGCCGATGGGAATCGGTTTTGTAGGCACCATTGTTGGTATAATACTGGTAACCAACGTACGCTGGGAATATGCTTATGCTTTCCCCTATGCACAACCTTTACACGCCGTTATGGGGTTGAGCAAAAAAATAAGAGTTAATTCGGGTTTAGAAATATTTACTAATGAGGTACTGGCCAGTATAGGGATTGCCGCTGTAGTTTTTGTGTTGGGCTACTTTATTGTAAGGCGCCTGAGCATAAAATAAAATGCAAGAGACTTATATTGATTATAAGAACAAAGGTTTCTGGATAAGAAGTTCGTTTATTGAAGTTTTAAGTGAATACATCTGCAAAGCTTTTGAAGAAATTGGACTTGATACGTTTAACGAAAATCTACTTCGCATTTATGATAATTGCGATGCAAATAGAAAAGGAGTATTTTCATATGGCGCAGTAGGTATTTTGCTTGACAGAACAATTGTCACAGATGAAGATAAAGCATTACTATTTGACGTTTTCAGCAGAACAAAGTATATACTTAAGGAAAAAACTCCCGAATTAACAACCAGTGAACTTGACTTATGGGAGCAACGAAAGACAGCGCATTATGGAGAAGTGCACACCTGGCGACATCCCATAAAAATACAGAGCTTGATTAAAACTATCGAATATTTCGAGCAGCTTATCCGGGAAACTTATCCTTACGCAAATCACAATATAAATTACATTGGGTTTCCGGGGGTAGTTGATGACGATTGGGTATAGCGAAGTTGCTTTCTCCTCCTTTATTACTTGTTACCGTACCGGTTTCGGATATACCGGTAAGCTTTCATGCCCATCGGCATCTACCGCCTGTACGGCAAAAAAGTAATTATCCTTAGAATAATCAGAAGTATACTCATTTCCGGTAACAAATATTTTCTTTTCCCAGTATGGGCTGATGGTTTCGCGCATCAGGATGTAATAGCCGGCTGGCTTTTTACCCACCTCGGGCGCACCCCATTTCAAGGTGGTTTTGTTGGTTAGGCCACTTGTGCTTACGCCTACATTTTGAGGTTGTGCAGGGGCCATAGCCAGGTTAGCTAAAACCGATAAATTCATCCGGGCTACTTTTTGGATATAATCGTAATCGGCAAATTCGGGCAGGTCGCCATAATCAACACCTTTTTCTTTACGGATATTTTGATGCTGACGGTCAAAATCCTCATTCATCTCGGTGAAGCGTACTGCCGTAAAACCATTCTGCAGAAAAGGAGTTTGGTCGCCGCCGCGCAAAAAGCGGTCGCGACGGTAAACCATCTTCACGTCCAGGTGGCTCACATAACGTTCGGCTACTTCTTTGATGTAACGGGCCAACTGCCTTGACGGACTGTCATTTTCGCCTCCATTATTAATTAACGACGCCAGCGCACGTGCGTCATCACTTACGGTTGATGGCACACCTTCGCTAAATACCCGCACATTGGTATTATTCTTTATCCCATTTTCCATGCCATAGGTGTTACCCACAATGTCGTTGTTCAGCATGGCATCCACATTCCACTTTTCAGCCTTGGCTCGTTTGGCTACATTGGCTGAGCCGTTCAGGCCTTGCTCTTCTCCCGCCACCGCCATAAAAATAATCGTGGCCGGAAATGACCGCTTAGCCATCACCCGCGCGATCTCCATCGATACCGCGGTACCCGAAGCATCATCAACCGCCCCTGGTGCCACCGAGGCCGAATCCATCACGTTGTTCACCCTCGAATCATAGTGGCCGGAAACCATATAAACCCGGGTATCATTCGGGTCGGTACCTTTCAGGATAGCCAGTACATTTTTTAAGACTGTAGGTTTACCAATGCGCCCGCCAGCCGGTTGGGTAAACGTATCAAACTCTACCTTCATCCGTCCGTTAGACGCTGCAGCATAACGTTCCAGTTCGGCTTTAATCCAGTGACGGGCTGCACCGATGCCGGTGGTTTTGCTGGTGGTGTCGCTTAATGTATGGCGGGTTTTAAAACTTACCAATTTGCGCACAATGGTTTCTATATTTTGAGCCGATACCTCATCATTCATCCGCATAATCGCAGCATCCTGCTTAATGGTAGTTTGCGCAAAGGCAGGTACGGCAAATAGTAAAAGGAGTAAAAATTTAAACTTCATGCAGTT
>CAJYSL010000141.1 GCA_913777515.1 uncultured Mucilaginibacter sp. | reverse complement strand
GGGTAATGATCAATACTTTCACTAAAGGGACAATTGGTTACTAACAAAAGTATCAACCCTGCACCCCTATTCAAAATTAAAAGATGCTTAGTTGCGGATTTGTGACATTAAAACTACGCCGGTGGTACGGCGTAAAGCCATGCTGCAAAACCATGTTGCGGTGCTTAATGGTTGGATATCCCTTATTGCTATGCCAGTCATACTCGGGATGTTGCAATGCTAATTGCTGCATATAATCATCGCGGTAAGTTTTTGCCAATACAGAGGCAGCTGCAATGCTGAAGTATTTACCATCACCCTGAATGATGCACTGATGAGGTATTTCGGGGTAAGCATTAAAGCGGTTACCATCAATAATTAAAAACTGCGGCTTGATGCTTAGCTGGCTGATAGCCCGGTGCATAGCTAAAAAGGAAGCATTCAGGATATTGATTTCATCAATCTCCGTATTACTTACCGAGGCTACCGCAAAGGCCAGGGCCTGCGCTTCAATTTCGGGACGCAAGCGGTAGCGGTCGGCCTCGCTGAGTTTTTTAGAATCGTTGAGCAACGGGTGCGTAAAGTTTGGTGGTAAAATAACTGCAGCTGCAAATACGGGCCCGGCCAGGCAACCACGTCCGGCTTCATCACATCCTGCCTCGAGCAAATCGTGCTGATGGCAGGCCAGTAGGCTCAAAATTTCTTTTTTTACAGCAACAACTTTTGTTTTACCGGTGATTTTTGGCTTGGCCATATAGGATGAAAAACGAAGATGGAAAGGAAATATGATGCCCAACGGCAAAGTTTAACTTAAAATACCCGTAGCGTAAGTAAGGTAATATCATCAATACGCTTGCCTTTAATAATCCGGCTCAGGTGGTCCATCAGGTTGTGGTTAAACATATCAGGCGAGAGATGGCCGTTGTCGGTTACGTAGGTCAGCAGTTTATCCTCATTCCAGCGGTGGTCCTGCTCAATTTCGTAATCCATCAAACCGTCGGTATAATTAAAGATAAGGCTGTTGGGTTCAATAGTTACTTCGCCCTGGTTAATGAACGGCAGTTCGTCAAAAACGCCAATCATGGTGGTACCAGTTTTTAACCGGATGGCATTTCTACCGTTTAAAACAATGGTAGGATTATGCCCTGCATTGATGTATTGCAGTTTGCGCGTCCGCTCGTTGTATTTAGCTACAAACAGGGTAATAAAGCGCTCGCCTTTGGTATTGCGTATAACAATGCTGTTTAAGCGGCTTACCACACTGATTAAATCACTATCAACCGTGGCCCAGGCACGCAAACTGGCCTGAAAATTTGACATCAGCAGCGCTGCGGCAATACCCTTGCCTGATACATCGGCAATGCACCACAAAAACTCCTCGTCATTAAGCCTAAAAAAATCGAAGTAATCGCCGCCAATGTCCTGGTGAGGCAAGTATTTTGCACTGGCTTCAACTGCTTTATCCTTATGTATTTTTACGGGGATGAGCATGTTCTGCACCTCGACCGCTAATTCCATTTCGCGCTGAAAACGCTCTGCCTGCAGCCGCTCTTTAAACAGTTTTTTGTTCTCGAGCGCAACCACAATCATGTTAATGAGCGTTTGCATAAAATTAAGGTCATTGCTCATCATTTCGCCCGATAGCGTAAAATCACCAATCAGGGCATAAGCTAATGGCTTTTTTTTATGATAGATAGGAATAAAATAATCGTAAGTATTAAGCACGCTATCGGTATACCCGGCTAACGAGGTAGGCGACTTTATCTTTTTTAATAACAGGCAGGATTTGTGTAAAACGGATATGCCCTCAAACTCGCCGCCGTACTTTGATATACAGGCAAAGCCACCCTGCTTTTCTACCAAAAAACGCAGCTTGCCAACCTGGAGGTAATTTTTAAAAATTACTTCCAGCATTTGGAGCAACGTAGGCATTGCCGTGTTTTTATTAATAGCTTGTGTGACTTCCAGCAACGAATTTAGTTCCCACTGCCGCTTAAGCAACAGTTTTATAAGCTCGTCTTCGCCTGAGTCTCCTTCGTTAGTATACATAGTACTCGCAGAAGTCTAAATTATAAAAATTAATTTATAAGCGTACGTTTTGTGATTTTATGTCAAATGCATCGCGCAACCCGGTGGTTACCAAATTAAAGGCAAAAACCATGAGCATGATGGCCAAACCGGGCAGCAATGCCAGGTATGCAGCATCCATAATAATATAGCCGTAATGTTCGCGAATCATGCCTCCCCAGGTAGGTACCGGCGGTTGTGCGCCAAAGCCCAAAAAGCTCAGACCTGCCTCGAGCAATATGGCCGATGCAAAGTTTGAGGCCGCAATAACCAGCACCGGCCCGGCAATATTTAATAAAATATGACGGGTAATGATACGAAAATCGGAATATCCTAATGCCCTGGCTGCTTCAATGTATTCGGCCTGTTTAAGGCTAATGACCTGCCCCCTTACCAGCCGTGCCGCTTCTACCCACATGGATAACCCAACGGCTACAAAAATTTGCCACAAACCCTTACCCAAGGCAAACGACAGGGCAATAACCAACAGTAGCGCCGGTAAAGACCATAAAATGTTCATTACCCAGCTTAGCGCGCTGTCTACCCAACCGCCGTAATAACCTGCAATAGCACCTAACGAAACACCAATAACCAAGCTAATGAGCACCGCCATGATGCCCACTGCCAATGATACGCGTGCACCTAAAATAATGCGGCTCAACAAATCGCGCCCATACATATCACTGCCCAACCAAAAGGTTTTGCGTTCGATATGTTGTTTAATGAAATTCTGCCCGTCAAAATTACTTACAGGCTGACCAGGGGTTAATTCTTTAAGGGCAAACGAACGCTGTTCGGGTTTATCCTCACTGCTGATGTATTCAGCAATAATTAACGAATCTTTCTTTAAACTGTAATTTACAACCGGTATTTCCTGATTGGCTGATGGCTGACCAAAAAGCATCCGGCTGAATATATTGGTCGCTTCAATTTTTTCGGGTTTCGGTATTTTAAGTACGGTGTAGGTAAACCCCGGTGGTTTCAAGCTTAGAGGTAATGACATATGATTAGCATCCGGACTATGGTCGGGCATAATCAGGTAACCTAAAATGGCCATCAGCGAGGTGACAACTATAATGGCCAAACCTGCCAATGCCAGCTTATTTTGCTTAAACTGTTTCCAGGTGCGTTGTACCGGCGTGTGGTTACTCGGAGCCTCTTGCATTACTACCGGTCAATATCGCATATTTAAAATAGTTATCAAAAATATTAAGTTATCACTATTATGTTTAATACACTAATCTGCCTTTTTTGAGTATACACTATCTGCAATTATAGACACTAAGCAAAGCGCGATTTTTCTCAACATTTTATTTTAATTAAAACTATTTAACTACGATTTATTAAACCTTGCCATTGAACGCAGTCTTACCTACCATAACACGTTTTGGCATTTGCTTTGTAACAAACGTAACGACAACATACTGATACTACATCTATCTATGAAAACAAATAAATTTAAAACAGCTCTTGTAGCGGTAACTTTAGCTACAGCCACCTTAGTAGGTTCTGGTTGTAACTCATTAACAAAAACACAAAAAGGTACAGCTATTGGTGCCGGTGCCGGTGGTACCATTGGTGCATTAATTGGTAAAAGTGCTGGTAATACTGCATTAGGTGCCATTATTGGTGGTGCAGTGGGTGGTACAGCAGGTGCATTTATTGGTCGTAAAATGGACAGACAAGCTGCCGAAATTAAACAAACTGTTCCGGGAGCAACTGTAGAGCGTCAGGGTGAAGGTATATTGGTAAAATTTGATTCGGGTATTTTATTTGATGTAGATAAAACTGCATTAAAATCTGATGCACGCAGTAACCTGCAAAATTTAGCTACCTCGTTAAACAGCAATCCGCAGACTAATATTTTAATTGTTGGTCATACAGATAATACCGGTAGTGCTAGCTACAACCAGGATTTGTCGGTACGTCGTGCCGAGGCTGTAAAGTCTTTCATCGTATCTAATGGTGTTGCCTCAAGCCGTTTAAGCACCCAGGGTAAAGGTTTCAGCGAACCCATTGCTGACAACAGTACCGAAAGTGGTCGCGCACAAAACCGCCGTGTAGAAATTGTTATTGTGGCTAACGACCAGTTAAAACAAGAGGCTAAAAGCAGCGGTAATTAATTTTCGCTTTAATAATATCTGTTAATAGTTTTTTTGTTGAAAGCCCTTTCCCGGTTTCGGGAGAGGGCTTTTGGCGTTTGAGGAATTTTACTGGATGGAGAGCATCCATTTTAGCATTCATCATACTATGTATTGCGAGTAATCGTGGATGCCGGCAACTATCATGTAGTTACGGCACGCTGATATTTTAAAACAAAACGCTCTATAATTTGTCTTTAGCCTGTTAAAGAAGTTTCCATGAAAAAAATATACCTCTTAATCTTATTAGTTGGTGCTTTTAACATGGCTTTTAGCCAAAGTAAAATGG
>CAJYSL010000140.1 GCA_913777515.1 uncultured Mucilaginibacter sp. | reverse complement strand
ATAACGGGTTGGTTGAGCCTAGAATGGTACCGCGACCACGTATCACAATATTGGCAGCAGCGCCCGGCTGGCCCGAACTGGCTTGTACCAGTACGCCCGGAGCACGGCCCTGCAAAGCCTGATCAAAAGAGGCAATCGGAACCTGGTTTATCTGTTCGCCCCTAATGGTAGCTACCGAACCTGCAACTTCACGCTCACGTTGAGTATTGTAGCCGGTTACCACCACTTCGTTGAGCGACTGGCGGCTATCCTCCAATGCAACAGCGATGATGCCTGAGGTGATTACCGCATCTTGTGTCCGGTAACCTACATAGCTTACGGTAAGTAATTTAGCCGAAGCAGGTACCTGCAGTTCAAAGTTTCCTTTGGCATCGGTTTGGGTTCCGGCAGCCATGCCTTTTACCGTAACGCTTACGCCCGGCAAAGGAGCGCCATCGGCCTTGGCGGTTACTTTTCCATTAACTATTCGGCCCTGTGCAAAACAGAACGAACTGATAAGTAACCCTAATAATAAGTTAAGTAGGGGTTTAACCATAAATTATAGTTTAAATAAAAATGCCGCGAAAATAATATATTATTACTAAAAATAGTGTCCATTCACTCGACTTTTTAATAATTTATGATAGTATTTTTAATTTCTACGAAAAGGGTATAAGGTTTCGGTCTTAATGAGTTTGTTTGTTGGTTTGAGGTTTAATTAACATTAATGTTGTATTAACATTTGTTTTTTCGAAGGCGATGTGTAAACCATCGAAGTTTGTCTCGTCGCTTACTTTTTACTGATCACCTTATTAAAGCGGTAGGCGTAGCTTAGCAGAAAGTATCTTTTTAAAATCTGATTTTGAATATCACTTATGTTATTGCCGTCAGCATATCGGTAGGAGCTTATGTTCTGATTCAGCAAATCATAACATGACAGCCTGATCTCTCCACGATCCTGATGTTGGAAAAAGCGAGAAAAAGCTACATTTAGTAAGTTTATACTCCGCTGAAAGCCCGGTGCTACCAGCTGATTATAACTGTAGTTGTAATTGACTTCGATCGTTGTATGCTTTATACCGGTTATGGTAATGGGCATGTTAAAGCTGTGTGTAAGATATCTGAATGAAGGATAATCAACATTCTGGTAGCTGGTGAATGAAGGGCTAAAATTATAACTTGGACTGAAATCTATTTTGTTGTTCCAATTCGCAGTGAAATTTTGATTTAAACTAAGGGCGATGGTATTTTGAAATCCTCGTTTGTCATTTATCTGAAAATATTGGTGGTTAAAGTTGTAAAAAGCACTTGTGTTAAACCTTAATTGCCACTGCCCCATTTTTTTAAAACTACGACCCCCGTAAACACCAATATAATATCTGTAAAGCCCATTGGCGTTAATTGGCCTTGTTGTGGTTACTCCTTGCGAGCTTACCGTCCGTTCGCTAAAAATACTGTTTTGTTCAAAGTTGACCGAGCTATAGGAACCGATATTTATCTGTTTCTCGGTGATGTATTTGTAGTAGTTAAAATTGAAAGAATGCACGCGGGTGGGTTTTAAATCTGGGTTACCGATCGAACTGTATAGCTGGCTGTAAACTGTTCGATACGGAAGCAGATTATTAATATCCGGCTGCCGTACAGTATTGTCATAATTAAAAGAAAAGCCGTTGTAATCTAAACGAAATGTTGGGAGAAGATATAGGGCTATTTTTTTAATATCACTTACGTTTTTATTAAACTTATCGTAACGCTGTAACCATTGTATGCCTACGCTGCTTGCAATGGTAAACTCTTTGTGCCGGTAGGATATCTCTGGTCTGAGTGTTTCTGTATATTGGAGCCGATGCAGGTTTCTGCTTAAGGTGTCAATATAAATGGAATAAAGTCCGGTTTTCAAATCCTGATCGTAGGTAAACAACCGGCCTACTGAGTTTTTATAATTAAAATTGCCTTGCAATCGCCCAAATACTCTTTTACTAAAAGCATGCCTGTAAGAGACGTCTAAATTGGAATAACTGGATTTATCTTCATTATCTTCAAAACGTCGTAATAATGTTGAAGGCAATTGTACAGCAAACGATTGCAGGTTACTGTTACGGTAATTTTTACCTGTATTGGGTTTAAAAGAAAAATCGTATCCTATGGTTAATGATGAGCCTTTTTTGTTCAGACTTTTATAGTAACTAAATGTTTGTTGAATATCTATACCATTAGAGCGTCCGAAGTTTTCGAGTGAATTATTATTGAGTAAGCCGATAATATTGTTGTAACTGTTACCCATCGTGCTTTCTTGCTGGCTATTATTATACAGACCAATTTTAGGAAGGTATCTGACGAGTATACTACTGTCGGGTTGCCATTCTACCAAGCCACTTATTGTATGTCTGCCTGCGTTAAGCTTCTGATCGGAATTTGTAATAGAACTTAAAGTAGTATCTCCGAAAAGCTGTTGGTTGAACACAGATGCAATGTATTTTTCGGAGGTATAACCGTAAATGTATAACAAATTCAACTTAAGTTTTTTACCATAGTCATTATTGATATTAACCCCTGCAGAACCAGCTGTTTGAATACCGCCGTAACCCCGACCGCCTGTAGCCACTGTTCCATCATATAAACTTTCGTTACCGCTTCGGTCAAAACCTCCCATGCTCATAAAATCCTGCGTTGAAAAGCCTGTTTGATTTAAGTTGTTGCCAATGCCAATCAGGCTTATCTGCAGTGTATCTCTAAACATATTATAAAGCACGCCGCCGTCAAACCTGTCGCGGGTACCGCCGCCTGCCCGCGCTTTACCAAATGTGCTGCGCTTAATAGCTTTTTTAAGCTTAAGATTGATGATTTTGCCCACCTTTGAATCGGGGATAAGATGATCGCGGTCGTCTTCGCGGTCATCATAAACCTGCACCTTGTCAACCAATATAGCATCCAGGTTTTTAGAAGCTATTTTAGGGTCGTTGGCAAAAAACCTTTTACCTCCGATGTAAAGCTTACTTACTTTTTTACCATTAACAGTAATGGTGCCGTCCTTGTCTATCTGCATACCTGGTAGACGTTTTAGTAGTTCTTCAACCACGGCATTGGGCGGCGTTTTAAAGGCTTCGGCACTAAACTCGATGGTATCTTTTCTTACTACCACAGGTGTAACTTCTGCTCTAACCCTGATTTCGCCGAGCATACGGCCTTTGCCAGATAATTTGATGGCCCCTAAATCAAGCGTAGTGCCTTTGTCTAACTTTAGGTTTTTTCGATAGCTTTCGTGGCTTACAAAGGTAACCAGCAGTTTGAGGTCTTTGCCCGATGGTAAATTATGCAAGGCAAAGTCGCCTGATTTTTGCGTTAAAGTGTACGATATGAGTGAAGTATCTTTAGCATCGAGCACGGCAACAGTGGCCAGTTCGAGGGCAGAGTTGCTTGCCGAATCGACGATACGGCCTTTGAGGTGAGCACGGTTTTGGGATAGGGCGCCGGTGGCCAGCAGTACAAAAAAGCTGAGAATTGTGACAGATTTAATCATGTAGGTTAGTTGCCTGCAATATATCAAATGCTATACGTCAACTAACGCCCGGTTATTAGCAAATATTGAGCAAAAAATAACCTACTTGCAGTTACGGCAAGTAGGTTATCTTAAAACTTGGAGCAGGATATTAATTTGTTGTTGACACCGAGGAGGTATCTAACGGTAGTTTAAAATAGAAGGTGGAACCTACGCCGTGTTCGCTTTCTACCCACATTTCGCCGCCGTGGCGTTTAATAATTTCTTTGCTCAGGTATAGCCCAATACCAAAACCCGAAATGTTTTGGGTCTTTTGGTCGTCAACCCTGTAATAACGGTCGAATAATTTGGCCTGGTCTTGCGGCTTAATACCCATGCCTTGGTCTTTAACGCTTAATATGGCAGCGCCGTCAGCCTCCTGCACAATAGCCGTTACTA
>CAJYSL010000139.1 GCA_913777515.1 uncultured Mucilaginibacter sp. | reverse complement strand
GCGGCACCTGGAGCGGTAAAACCTATTCTATTTTGCAGGTGCTCTGCACCCACGCCGTGCAGCAATCCAATCTGGTGATTACCGTAGCCGGGCAGGATATACCCAACCTCAAGGCTGGTCCGCTGCGTGATATGGAGCGCATCTTGCGGTCGTCGGCCTGGTTGCGTAGTCAGATTACCTCTTACAACCGCACCGAACGCGTTTACGAGTTTGCCAGCGGTACCATCATGGAGTTTAATAGTTACGATGACGAGCAGGATGCCAAATCGGGCAAGCGCGATTACCTGTTTGTGAACGAGGCCAACGGTATCCCGTACCCGGTATTTAAACAGCTGGCCCTGCGTGCCGACAAGCAGGTGCTGATTGACTACAACCCCTCGGCCGCCTTTTGGGTACACGAACTGGTGCTTACCAACCGGGAGCTGTACCCATCGGTAGAACTGCTGATTTCCGACCATCGCCATAATCCTTTCATCAGCGATGATATGCACGCCCAGATTGAGCGCCTGCGCCACGAAAACGAAGAAACCTGGCGGGTTTATGCCCGCGGGTTAACCGGCAAAGTAGACGGACTGGTGCTTAAAAATGTTTTTGTTTGCGATGCAATCCCTGCGGATGCCAAGTTTTTAGCCTGCGGCATCGACTTCGGTTTCACCAACGATGCAACCGGTTGCCTGGAGGTGTACCAGCAAAACGGCGAACTCTGGGTAAATGAACTGATTTACGAAACCGGCTTAACTAACCCCGATATCTCACGCCGGCTGAAAGCCTTGGGCGTAAAAACCAGCCATGAAATTATTGCCGACAGCGCCGAACCCAAAAGCATCGAAGAATTGCACCGCAGGGGCTGGTACATTACACCCGCCCGCAAAGGCCCTGATAGTATTTTGCACGGGCTCGACATTTTGCAGCGTTACCGCATCAACGTTACCCGCCGCAGCATCCATCTGCGCAATGAATTGGGCAAGTATAGCTGGAAAAAAGACCGACAGGGCAAAACCCTCAATGAACCCATTGACGCCTTCAATCATCTCATCGACCCATTGCGCTACATCGCCCTCAACAAACTCAAATCAACACTCAACACCAACCCCAAAACCCGCCTCCCATGGCAGCAAAATCTAAAATCTGATTTGGGTTTAAGTGGATTTGTGTAAGTGGTTGATTGGTTGGTAGTTGATTGAGTCGATATGTTGTAAAGTTCTAATACAAAAATACGCGTAACTATAGTTATCAACTCAATTATCAATTTCCTAATCAGTGAAATCAAAAAAAATATCAGTGAAATCAAAACAAGTAAATAATTATGACCGAAAGGACCTTTAAACACATCAACGGAAAAATTAAATTAGCCATCCCCGATAGCCTGCAGGATGTGACTCTTCAAATGATGATTGAGTTTCAGCAGCCTGCCCTGAGCGATTTGGAGGCTATCAGTGCGTTAACTCAAACACCTATTGAGCAATTATATGGTATCAGCGATATTGCCGCACTTAACGAAGCTATCCTGCCATTTGCGCAAAGCTTGCAGCACCAGTTGGCTTATACCTATGAAGCCGGTACTTTGCCTAAACAGGTTACGTTACGGTATCCGGGAGGCAAGGCGCATGTGATTACTATTGGTGACGACGTTGGCTTTTACGCTTACGGTGCAGTGATGGAAGCCCGCGAACTGATGGCTGCCGAAATAGCCAGGCATCAGCAAACGTACGGCGATAGCTGGCGCGAAAACCTTAATCCTGATTTACGCACCTGTGGATTAATTTTAACGCAATTTTTATACAACCGGGCGTATCCCGCGCACGTGCCATCCGCTATTGATATTCAGCAATTTTTTGATGTGGTCAAATGGCTGCCTGTCACTGATGCTGCTCCTTTAGCTCGTCATTTTTTTTTGAGCTATCCAAACTTGCCGCTCAGGAAGCCGAGACTTTGGCAGCGCCTGCAACACCTGTTGAAAAACGTGCCGGCATTGATGCATTCACGCCCTTCGGTTACCTCAATACCGTAAACTCATTGGCTGGCGGCAGCCTATTGCATTGGGATGCTATCTTGCTGATGCCCTACACAAAAGTGTATACCAAATTGTTGTTGAACAAAACAGAGGCTGCTTACAATAAGAGGTATGAGGAACTCATCAAGGCGGGCAATTAGTGTTATTAACGCTACGGTAAATAATCCATGCTTAAAATGAAAATATTTTCAATAAACCAGCGTTAGACTATAAGTAGACGAAATAAAAATAATCGTTAAATGTAAAAAATTAAATTATTTAACAACAAATTTAACTGTTAAATGTTCCGTATATGGCTTTAAGAGAAAAACAAAACGTCAACTTATGAAATGGTTAAAATTTTCCTTGTTTCTGAATGCACTGCTTATTCCTGTTGCTGCAATTTACATCGTAAAAAAAATTCAGTTTTACAAGGACATGAAAAACGATGCAGAGCAGCACGCGTATCTCAAAAATCATCCGGATAATTACTGGCGTACCCGCGAAACACTGTACGACGTTTTACCAGGTATGAAAAACTCGATTGTTTTTATGGGTAACAGTTTGGTTGACTATTGCGAGTGGAACGAATTATTTGACAAGCCTATCATCAACCGCGGCTTAGCAGGTGATACGATGGATGGTATGCTAAAGCGTGTGGACCAGGTAACCAAGTTTAAGCCTTCTAAAATATTTTTGTTAGCCTGTGCTAATGATTTGCCCGGTAATTTTACCAATTTAGATACGGTCTATAATAAATATAAACGACTGGTAAGCCGCATTAAGTCAGGTGATCCAAATTGTAAAATACACATCATCAGCGAATTGCCACGGTCTGACTTTTCTCCAGCATCGAGACTCGTCAAAACACTTAATGAAAAGTTGGCAAGCTTGTCTAAAGAAGAAAACATGCAGTATATCGATGTCTATGACGCTTTAGCTACCAACGACGGACGTTTAAATAAAAGTTTTTCATTCGATGGTTTGCACATGAACGGCCAGGGGTACCTCGTGATGAAAAAAGCGATAGAGCCTTATATTAACTAAGAGTTGTTATTTGTGTTGTCGAAACTACTCAGTAGTAATTTTGGTAGTAGAACACGATAATTTAAAGTTTAAAAACATAAATGCCCTCAGTCTAAAAGTCTGAAGGCATTTATGTTTTAGGCTTAGGCGACAATCAATATCTTACCGCCTACTACATGAATTTAAGCACTAATTGTTGAGTTTGATAAATCCGCCGTCAATAGGGTAGTCGCATCCGGTAATGAATGATGCTTCGTCTGAGCATAAATACAAGGCTAATGCGGCTACTTCCTCTGGTTTGGCCATGCGGCCAATAGGCTGGCTGGCCGAAAGCTTTTCAAACATCTGCGCTTCCTGGCCCGGATAGTTTTTGCTGATAAATCCATCCACAAAAGGGGTATGTACCCTGGCCGGCGATATGCTGTTGCTACGAATGTTATGCTGCAAATAATCGCGGGCTATAGACATGCTCATGGCATAAATGGCACCTTTACTCATCGAATAGGCAAACCTGTCGGTAATACCCACCCACGAGGCTATGGAGGCCATGCTAAGCACCACGCCGCCGCCTTGCGCTTTCATAGCAGGTATGGTAGCATAAAAGCAGTTGTAAGCACCTTTTACGTTTACGTTGTACACCCGGTCAAAGTCGCTTTCTGCGGTTTTTTCAACGTTGCCTACATGAGCTATGCCAGCGTTGTTGACTAAAATATCTATGCGACCAATTTTTTTGAACGTTTCGGCTATTTGCTGCTGCTGGGTAACATCGGCACTGTAGGCATAAGCTTCGGCACCCTCGGCTTGTATTTTGTTAATAGTTTCTTGCGCGGCGTTGGCGTTAAGCTCGATAATATGCACGACAGCACCTTGCCTGGCAAATAGTTTGGATATGGCTTTGCCTATACCGCTTCCGCCGCCTGTAATCACTGCGGCTTTGTTTTTGAGGCTGAACATAGTATGATGTTTAATTTAAAAGTAAGTGAATTTATATGCGATACTATTGTGGCTTTGCAGGCCAACAAAGTGCCCTTTGCAAACATAAAATAAATACCATTTGGGTGTAGCTATTGCTTAATGATTATTGAATCAATAGAATTGTTGTCCTTAATTTTTCATGTTGTAAGTGTGAAGACAATACGTTGAGACTTTTTATACAGATGAACATTGTACTAATCCCTTTTAGGCTCAACAGTGGTGTAGCCTTTAAAGCCCAACATTTAACCATTCCTTAATTAATAAGCCCGTTATTTGCCTGTGGAAAAATTTATTTGTGTGTAAATGACACCTTTGTTCATGTTCGTAGTAATAATGGACAAATTATTGCGGTGTGGCTACCAAATAACTCGCCCATGGCCAAACGTATACTTATTATTGACGACGACGAAGATATTCTGGACTTGCTCAATATTATATTTCAGGATGAGGGATATGAGGTGGTCATATCTAATACCGGGCATGCAGCCGAGTATATCCACCAGATTAATCCTGACCTGATGCTGCTGGATATCCGGCTGGCGGGTTCAGAAAAAACCGGTGCTGAAATATGTCGCGAAATGAAAAATTCATATTCTAACGAACTTTTTCCGATTATACTGGTTTCAGCAGAAGCTAACATCAGTTTAATTGCAAGCTATTGTGGTGCCGATGCCTTTGTGAGTAAACCGTTTGACATTTTTAAGCTGATCAAAAAAGTAGAAGAGCTGATACCCTCATAATACCGTCAAAAATGGATAATCAAGAAAAAAGCCCATCGCCCGGCCGTCCTGCCGTAACTAAAGAGAAACTTCTTGTTTTTTTTGCCGATCATTTAAATAAAGTATACGCCGCCAAGGTACACCTATCGCGTAAGTTGCCCATGCTGGTAAATGAGGCCAGTTTTAAAGGCCTGCGCCACGCCATCAACGAAAGCATCGAAGACATCGAAAAGCAGATTGCCCGGATGGAAGTTATCTTTACCCTGCTGGACGAAGAAATTACCGACGATAGCTGCAAAGGTATGCTGGGTCTGGTTGACGATGCGTTCGACTCGGTAATGGAGTACAAAGATGATGATGCTTTGCGCGATTTATCATTGCTATACTACATGCAAAACATTGAAAGCATCGAGATGGCGTCGTTCCAGATTTTGCAGATTGCAGCTGTTAAACTAAAAAACAAACAGGTGATACAATTGCTGCGCGAAAACTACGACGAAGCCAAGGCCGACCGTACGCTGATGCTGCTTATTGCGGCTAAATACATATCAGCCAAGTAAAGCAAATAAAGTTGTTATAAACACATTAATCATTAAAAACGTCTCCAACCAAGTTGTATGTTGGCTTGCTCAAGGTACTCCTGTTGGGTGCAGGTGATGAGCCTGTATGCATGATGATCAATACCTTTCAAAACTAAATTGATTAAAATCAGGTTCTGGAAATTCGCGTTTAAAATTTCACTGCTGATATAATATAATACGCGTTCGTCAAACTCGCCATAGTGGTACTGGCATGTTACCGAATGTCGAACCCCGTTGCAGTAAAAATTTACCTCGTAGCCTATCTCATCCCCAATGGAGGCGATTGTTGGTGTGTTATCTTCAATGTCTGTAAAAGTAAGAACACCGCCTGCCATATTGTTGAAAGCTTCTAAAATTTGCAGGTAAGGCAAATGGTTGGGTATCTGATACCTCGTAGCCGTTGCAGCAGTACCCGGAAACGCAGCCAGCAACTGGTCGGCATTCTGGTAAGTTTTTTCATGTAAGCTTGCCGTTGTTTTCTCAATAACGTGATTGCTTAGGTGATTAAGCAGGCCGCAGGCTTTAAAGTGGTAGATGAGATATTCTATATGTTTGTACGACAATACCTTTTGGAAATTTAATTGTGGCTGGTTGAACAACGAGAGTCGCTGCATATTATAAAACTCCAAAACATGCTGTTGCTCCCTGTCGAGCCGGCAAATCATATACCGGTCGTCGCGCGCCGGAAATAGCAGGGGGTGATGCTCATTAGTTATGGCAGTAAAGCGATAAGGTGCTGCAAAATCGGCTAAAATGTCATTGATGAGTATTAAGATGTTTTCTATCAACTGCCAGTTGCTAATTTTCTTAACCCTGGCGTTTACCATACAGGTATAAGAGTGCTTATATTTCCGTGCGCCGGTGTAAAGGGTTAGCACAACCATTTCGCTGTTGTAAGCAGGGTGCCCGGTATTGAGGCTTTGCTCAATCCCGATGCTTTGTATTTTGAAACCATCATATATCAATTTATTCAATGCCGGTATGAGTATATCAATTACCAGGTGTTCAGCGGCTGACTCCTCAATATTTACAGCTTTACAGCAATAACTATAGTTGAAAAAATCGAGGTAAGTGTCCAGCTTTTCTGATTTTATATCGGCATTAAGCTGATCAAACTGCTCATCGTTCAGGATGCCGTTGTACAAAAAAGGTTTGCGTTCGCCTAATAAAGTTTTTGCAAAGGCAAGCTGTTGCTCAAGGGCAAAATTGATATCGTAGGCTTCAAGTTCAGCGGCAGTATGAAGCAGCGCTATATAGCCACCTATGGTGTTGGGTATATTACGGGTTTTTAGTTTTTGAAAAACGGCGTCGCCGACAAGCTTTTTTGAAATAAGAACATTTAGCAGTTTATTGTGCTCCATATTATCTGTACCTAACAATGCCTCAGTTTCGTCTGGATTATAAAGCGTAACGTGAAAGCCTCCATCCTTAAAATCGGGCACTATCTTTTTTAACAAAAACGAACGCAGTACATTTAGTATATCAATGTGGTTTTGACTTGCCGATAATTTTTTGGTTAAAAGTAGAGCATCGTCTGTAGTGATAATGCCAGCTTGCAGAAGGTCGTTGATAAGGTTCATAAACTCGTGCTTTCAGTGTGTCCAAGTTAAATAAACACTTTTAGAATGCCAGTTTTTGGTCTAATATATCCGGAAGTTTTTTCATTCGTCAGCGAGTATTGGTATCGTAATGCTCGCTGAAGAATTAAAGACGAGGTTTAAATATAAAGCCTATTCCTTAGGCCGGTTAATAGGCACGGTAAAATTAAACACGGAACCTTCGCCCTCATTGCTTTCCACCCACAAAGAGCCACGGTGTTCCTGAATAATTTTGTTGGAGATATACAAACCGATGCCTACACCCTGAAAATTGCCCGGCGACTGGCCCGCCCGGTAAAAACGACCGAATATTTTTTTCTGCTCCTCGGGCTTTATGCCAATGCCGTAATCGGTAATAGACACTTTTACGTAATTGCTCACCACACTCAGATAAATGTGTACCTGGCCGGCCTCGGGCGAATACTTGATGGCATTATTCAGCAAATTAATCACCACCTGCTCCAACCGAGATGCATCACCTTCAACCTGCTGTTCTGTTTTGCCGGTAATTACTATTTGGTGACTGGGCTGCGCCGCCTGTATGCTTTCAATCACATCACTCATAAAACGGTCAAAATCAAAACGGCGGTATTCGTATACCACTTTGCCTTCCTGCAAACCTGCTACATCCAACAGGTCTGAAACCAATTTTTCGAGCCGGTGAATGGAGCGGTCGGCTTTTTCCAGAAAAGCTGTATATTCGCCGTCATTGTTTTTTTCAGTACGGCGCTGCATCATTTGTATGTTGCCCTTGATGCTGGTGAGCGGCGTTTTCATCTCGTGGCTGGCAATACTTACAAAGTCGCCTTTGCGTTGCTCGGCGTCGCGCTCATCGGTTTTATCCTCAATGGCCAGCAAAATTCGGTTCTGATATTTGCCGCGCAAAGTCACCTGCCTGGCGTTTAATACCAACACTTTGCGTCCAACATGGGCAAAAGTATTGTCAAACTCAAAGCCCTCAAACGGGTTGTTGCTTGGTAAAACGTTACGCAGTAAATCTTCCAGTTCTGGCACATTCCATTCGCCCTGGGCAATGTCAAACAATACCTTTCCGCGCACTTCATCTTCGGCCAGTTTAAAAAACTGGCAAAAATGGTCGTTCACGCTCAGTATTTTCATGTCCTGATTAAGCACTACCAGGCTTTCGCGTACGGTTTCCACAATGCTGGCCAGGTAGGCCTCACTAACTTCCAGTTCGTGCGTACGGTCGCGCACACGTTGTTCCAATTGCTCTTGTTCGCTTTTCAAGGCGCGTTCGGCCTCTTTACGAGCGGTAATGTCGTTTTGTACTCCTATAAAATGAGTAATGTTACCCTGCTCATCTTTCACCGGCGACATGATGAGCTCATTCCAGAAAAGGGTGCCGTTTTTTTTGTAATTGCGGAGTTCAATTTTGCAGTGCTCACCTTTTGCAATGGCGTTACGCAAAATCTCGCGGGCGGCCTGGTCGCGGTCGTCGGCCTGCAAAAAGCGGCAGTTATGGCCAATAATATCTTCGCGGGCATATCCGGTTAAGGCCATAAACGCTTCATTGCAATAGATGATGGGTTCATCAGGTTGCTGGTGGTCGGTAATTACCACGCCGTTGCTGGTGGCGTTAACCGCAGCTTCAAATAGTTTTATGGTGGTTTGGCCTGATGAGCCGGGTATTTCGGGTTGAGATATATTCATGGTATCTGTGCAAAGCGGTTGTCAAAACAAAACTTCGGTAACTAATTTGATACCGCTCTTGCTAAAAGCTTAAAAAAAGCTACTTGTTTTAAAATATCAGGATTATAATTAACTCACTTAAAAGCAGATTATCAGTTAAGTTAAAAGTCTACTTGTTTTATAAGCAGGTATTTAATTAAGGTGGATATTTTAGAATACATGAACCTCACATGCGAATGACATCTACAACGAAATGTTTTACGACGTACTTAAAGTAAAACTTTACATGGTTTGCAGGTGTTATTTAATACATAATATCCCACATTCTCTCACCAGTTATTGCATTTTGCCGACAATATATTATCTAAATATTGTTGCCTTTTAATATATTTGAGCACCTAATCCTTTAACCATGAGTGTAAACTCTTCCGTAATCAACAATCCGCACCGACTCGAAGCTCTCAGGTCTTACCAGGTGCTGGATACCGTTGAAGAAAAGGATTTTGATGACGTTGCCAGTTTAGCGGCAAGCCTGTGCCAGGTGCCGGTAGCGCTGATTACTCTGGTTGACTATAACCGGCAGTGGTTTAAATCAAGACAGGGCATAACGGTAACCGAAACACCGCTGGAGCAGTCTTTATGTGCCCA
>CAJYSL010000138.1 GCA_913777515.1 uncultured Mucilaginibacter sp. | reverse complement strand
ACCTGTCCGCCCTGGTCTGTAAATTTAAAAGCGTTAGATAAAAGGTTAAAAAGAACACGTTCCAGTTTATTGACATCCATCAGGGCGGTAAATGTTTGCTGTGGTAAAATTATTTTATATTCAATACCCTTCCTTTGTGCCAGCTCAATAAACGAATTTGTAGTATCCTGCAAAAATGCCAATAGGTCTTCTGCGCTGAGGTTTAGCGTCAGCTCGCCTTGTTCCATTTTTCTGAAATCTAAAAGCTGATTAACCAGATTGAGCAGGCGGCGACCGTTTCTTTTAACCAACTCCAATTGCGGACGCATTTTTATAGGCGTTTCATCTGCCAGCAAGTTTTCTACCGGACCCATAATAAGCGAAATAGGGGTTCTGAACTCGTGGCTCAAATTAGTTAAAAACTTAATCTTCATTTGGTCAAGCCTGTGCGCATGTTCTGCGGCAGAGCGCTCTTCCTGTAGCATTTGTCTGGCACGTTCGCGTTCCTGCTCTAATAAAAAATGAGCCTTTATTTTACGTATTTCCAGTTTACGAATAAAGAATATCGCACTTACGGCAACAACCATATAGAAAAGAAGTGCTAACGGTGTTAACCATAGCGGCGGCGAAATGATTACAGTAATGCTCCTTGTCTTTCCGGTCGAAACACCATCGCTATTGATGGCCCGTACATGAAATTCGTATCTTCCTGGACTTAAGTTGGTATACGAGGCTTGATGGTTTTTTCCAGCACGTATCCACTCTTTATCAAATCCATCTAACTTATATTCATACTGATTTTGAGACGGATTGGTATAGTTAAGCGCCACAAATTCGATGGCAAAATTTTGCTTGTACTTTAATTCAATCTTCCGGGCGGATAATATGGGCTCTGTAATAGGGCCATCTTCTTCAGGAACAGCTTTTTTATTATCAACATAAAGATTAATCAGGGCTATTGCGGGTTTACGCAAGTTTTTTCTGATGTCGGAAGGAGAGAAATAATTAATCCCGTTTTGACCGCCGAAATAAATGTCTCCGTTAGATAAGGCAACACCCGCGCCCAGTATAAAAGGGCTGTTCTGCAGGCCATTTTGCGCATTGTAGTTAGTAATGGCGAAGGTTTGCCTGTCAAGCCTGCTGAGGCCTTTATTGGTGCTAGCCCATATGTTTCCCTGCTTATCTTCAACTAACTTGTAAACAATATCATTTGGTAACCCGTCCTTTTCTGAAAATGTGCGAAAACTTTCTGTTTTAGGATTAAACAGGCTGATACCGCCTCCGTTGGTGCCAATCCAAAGCTGCCCAGTTTTGTCTTTGAGTATGGTTAGTACATAGTTGTTGGGCAACCCACTGTTACCTTTCTTGTACGCTCTAAAAAGTCCCGTAGACGGGTCGTAAACTGATATGCCGGCGCCAAACGTACCAACCCAGATTTTACCCAAGCCATCTTCCTCAATGGTTCGGATAACGTTGTTAGATGGATAATGAGCATCTTCCGTATTACCTGTTGGATTTACAAAGAAGCGTATGTTCTGCTGATTTTTGTCAAGCAAATTGATGCCTCCGCCGTCTGTTCCAATCCACAGGTTGCCGTTATGGTCTACTTTGGTGCAAATGATGTTGTTACTGTTCAGCCCGGTTGGTCCCGTTTCTTTTACAAACTGCCGGTAACTTCCGGTTTGCGGATTATAGGCGAACAGACCGTCGAAATAAGTAGAAATCCACAGTGTTTGAGGCCCGGCCATTTCCAAACCCATAATAGCGAGTTTTGGGCGAATGTTGGTTTTAGAAGGTGTTATGCTAATATGGTCAAACAATCCGGAGCCTGGACGAAATAAATTCAAGCCGCCTCCATCGGTGCCAACGAATACGTTATTGCCGGAAGCCTCTGCAAACGAAGTAACTACGGCAGCACTCAGACCTTTCTCGTCAAACGCATTTCTTTGTTTATGATTAAAATGAGTGAAACTTTGGTCAAATTTATTCAACCCACCTTGGTAAGTACCCAGCCAGCATATACCATGATTATCAAAGTATATCGACCGGATAGATTGGCTGTTAATCCCGCCGTTATTGCGTTCATCAGGATGGTAAACGGTAAATGTTTGTTTTGTGATATCAAGTATATTCAAACCGCCGTCGGTGCCAATCCATAACTGATTATGGTCATCGGCTTTTATCGCGCGGATATGATTATCGCTCAGTCCACCTGCAGATGCATTGGATTTGCGGTAATTTTTAAATGTCTTTAAATTGGCGCTAAGCATGCTCAACCCGTCCAGCGTACCCACCCAAATGTTATCTGCACGGTCTTCTGTTATACGAAGTACGTGGTTGTTTATCAGCGAATTGTTGTTCTTATCATCATGCGCAAAGCGGGTTATATTGTGGCTCGCCGGGTCAAACAGTAAAAGCCCATTTAGCGTAGCTATCCATATTCTGTGGTGGCGGTCCTTAAATATCTTCAACATAGATTCCGCATGCCGCAATCCAGTCACCCGTACATGTTTTACTAACCGCTTTTGAGGGTTTAGCTGGTAAAGACCGTTAAATGAGGTAACCCAAATATTGCCCTGGCGGTCTTCCGTCATTCCAGTGATGGCCTCACTAATCCACTCATTATCAATAGTAAATTTGAAGTTTTGGAAAACGTCCTTTTTGCGGTTATATAGGCTAAAACCACCGCCGTTAGTGCCTATCCATAACTGCCCTAGCCGGTCTTCATATAAACAACTGATAGAATTGTTCTTCAAGCTGGTGCTGTCATTGTCTTTGGTTCGATAAACCGTAAAGTTCATACCATCAAAGCGGTTAAGCCCATCATCAGTGGCTATCCATATAAAGCCAAATTTGTCTTTAACAACGTCAAAAATAGTGTTAGACGATAATCCGTCATTCACATTGTATTTGTCAAAATTGACTTTAACAGGCTGAGCGCTTGCAGTAACGGCGTAAAATATAGCCCATATAAGCAATATGCCTATTTTTTTTAAATTACTGTTTTGAGCTCTTAATTCAGGAATCATCCTCGTAAAACTTAATCTCATTAATAAATAATCGGAAATTTCAATCCGACAGGGCAAAATCCAGTAATTACATGAGATGTCTTAAAGCTTACCGTAAGGATTTAACTTAGAGCATCATACGCTATAAACTTCAACTAAATAGCTAATAAGAGTATACGCGCTTTTAAGGCGTGTAATTAGTTTGGATTATAATTGGTATTCCTTATAGATTTAAGGTTGCGTTAAAATTAACAATTGCCATGACTTTTGCCAAATAATTTAATTAATGTATCAAAGAAGATGCATTGCCTTGGTGAAAATTATCAAAGTATTAAAAATAAATGATGGTAATTAGGCAATTAAGATTTCCCTTCGAAATTAGAATTATCAAATAGGGGGTTACCGGTCAGTAGTTTAAACGATGATTGTTTAGCATATTTTCTTTGATGCTAACACCAAGAGAAGTAATGTTGAATTTTATTATTCGAGCAGCATATTACTCAAACATCAATCGCTATTAGGCCCAACCCGAGTAAACATAAAAGGTGTTGTTTTGCACAAAAAAGCGGTGGTAAATTGTTCATCGCGGACATTTTTACCCGCTTTTTATACATATCAGTATCATTTGGCTACATCCGCAGAGTAGCTTTGATTCAGGAAAACAACCAGGATCAGCAGCATAAGATTTTATTGCAATCGATTGCTTTTTTTTCATCATATGCGTTAATGCTTGTTCAGCTTTCCTGACCAGCGCCTTTTTCTTCAAGGCGATAAGACCAATTATAAAAACTCAATAAATAACCTAAATAATGTTTATGGATTAGAATTTTATTCTCTTAAAACGCTGCTATTACCGGGAGAGGCACACATCTATACATATGAGCCCGGCATTCCAATTGGCTTTAAGTCGAGTACCAATTAACCGAAAATTAACTTCTAAAAAATTTATAAATCAGACCCTTGCTGGTGAGGATATTTTCGTCGGATCTGGATACACGCGTGATATTGCAATGCTATAGAACTATAGCATCTCTAATATTCATAACCGCGAAAATCTCAAAATGTTTCAAATCAATTAATTATATAAACCTAATAAACCATCAATATGACGACACTTATACCCATCCCTATTTCTGGGGAAAGTATGAAGCATTCAAATTATTTAAGAAACATGCATCTCTGGCCAACTACGACTTCAGCGTGCAATGGAAATAGCAGACCCTAAACCAAATCAATAATGAAAGCATATTTAAAAGTGCAAGGCGGCAAACGGCGAGGTTATTTTTATAGCTGCCCTGCCCGGATATTTTACATTACTGTCATGCTATTGATGACCTTGATAGAGGTGTCTTTAGCCCAACAAAAGCGTACAGTAAAAGGGCAGGTATTCGACCAGCAGAAAAACACCATCATCGGTGCGGTTATACGTGTAAAGGGCACCAATACCAGTCTTCAAACCAATAGCAAAGGCGAATTTTCGGTTTCGGTAAGTGGTTCCAATCCTGTACTGGTTGTCAGTTATGTGGGCATGACCACACAGGAAGTAAGCGTTGGCGATAAAGACTTTATCAACGTAAGCCTCAAAGAAAACGTCTCGCAGTTAGGAGAGGTTGTGGTAACGGTAGCTTACGGCCAACAAAAGAAACAAAGTGTAGTAGGGTCAATAGTGCAAACAGACAGCAAAACCCTCGAACGCACGGGTGGTGTATCCAGTTTGGGAGCGGCCTTAACAGGTAACTTGCCAGGTGTGGTAACTACTTCAAGTACAGGTATACCCGGAGGCGAAGACCCTCAAATTTTAATAAGGGCCCGCAGTACCTGGAACAATTCAAGTCCACTTATCTTGGTAGATGGTGTTGAGCGTTCTATCAATAACGTTGATATTGCTTCTGTAGCAACGGTATCAGTTTTGAAAGATGCGTCGGCCACAGCGGTTTTTGGTGTGCGTGGTGCTAACGGCGTTATCCTGATTACAACCAAACGCGGTAGAGAGGGAAAAGCCGAAATTCGTGCATCTGCAAATACAGTCATCAAGGCACCATCAAAACTACCGGGACGACTGGATTCATACGACATGTTCCAGTTACGCAACAGAGCCATTGAAAACGAATTGGCTTTAAGGCCTGCTGCCTGGAACGACATTATGCCGCAGGATATTATCAATAAATACAGATTTCCGGCAAACGACGCAGAGCGTGAGCGTTATCCAAACGTTGATTGGGTAGAAACTTTGTTTAAAAACAATGCCTTATCATATAATGCCAACCTCAATATAGCAGGGGGTACCAAATTTGTAAAATATTTTACAAGCGCTGACTACCAAAAAGAAGGAGATCTTTTTAAAACGTTTGACAGCAACAGGGGATATACGGCCGGTTACGGATTTAACCGTTTGAATATCCGTAGCAACCTGGATTTCCAAATTACGCCAACCACCGTATTTACTACCAACATATACGGTTCAAGAGGCGTGCGTCAAAGACCCTGGATTAATATTAATGAGTATAACACCTGGGGAGCAGCCTACTATACCGCACCCAACTTGTTTTTACCACAATACTCGGATGGCAGCTGGGGCTACTATGCACCGAACACCGGCCAGGGCACCAACTCAGCAATGCTTTTAGCTACAAGCGGTTCAGAGATAATCACTACATCACGGATTACGACAGACTTTATCGTTGAGCAAAGCCTGGGCATGTTTGTAAAAGGGCTAAGCGTACGTGGTAACTTATCTATTGATAACACTTTTGTTGAAAACGGCCGCGGAATAAATGACGTTAACAATCCTACCCGGCAAAAATACATTGACCCTCAAACCGGTAACGTTACTTACACGCCTGATAAGGATGCGAATACCCAATTCAGCTTTAAGGAAAGCGACCGCTGGGCAGCTGCCGGTGGTGCAGTTGATAATGGGTCAACATTTCGTCGTATGTTTTCGCAGGTGCGGTTAAATTATGCTACCAAAATTGGCGAACAGCATAATATTACAGCATTAGGGTTGTGGAACAGAGACCAGATTGCAAGCGGAAGTGTCATTCCATCATACCGCGAAGAATGGGTTTTTAGAACCACTTACGGCTTCAAAAATAAATACAACTTCGAGTACAACGGTGCCTACAACGGGTCAGAAAGATTTGGCCCTGATTACCGTTTCGCTTTCTTTTCTTCAGCCGGTGCAAACTGGATGATTTCTGAAGAGAAATTTATGAAATCGTTAAGGTTTGTTGACTTGCTTAAACTGCGCGGAACATACGGAACGGTTGGTGATGATAGTGGCTCGCCGCGTTTTGCTTATCTTTCTGAATGGGCCTTTGGCGGCAGAACCAGGCTCGGAACATCCGGCATACCTGCCGAACAAAGTATTTATAACTGGTACCGCCAAACAAGTGTAGGCAACCCGAACGTGCGTTGGGAAAAAGTGCGGAAAGCTAACATCGGTGTAGATTTTGCGTTTTTCAACAATGTGCTTTCCGGTAGCGTAGATGTTTTTCAAGACAGGAGAACGGATATCTTAAGCTCGGGCGGCAACAGGGCAATCCCTTCATATTATGGAGCAACGGCACCTACCGCAAATAAAGGTAGGGTAGATGCGAGCGGTTATGAGTTTGATTTGCGGTTCAGCAAAAATTTATCTCGCAACATTCGTTTGTGGTCAAACGTGAACTTTACTCATGCTGAAAACAAGGTTATCATTGCTGACATTCCGCAACTGTTACCAGATTATCAGAAAACAGAAGGGAAACAGATTTTTCAGAACTACTCTTATGTAAGCTCAGGCCGCTACAATAACTGGGATGAGCTTTACGCTGGTACGCCACATGCCGAAAACGATAACCAGAAATTACCGGGCAACGCTTACATTATCGATTACAATGGCGACGGTGTAATTAATGCCAGTGATAACATTCCTTACGGGCATACCGGCAATCCGCAAAACACGTATAGCGCCACGCTCGGACTCGACTGGAAAAACTTCAGCGCATTCGTGCAGTTTTATGGCGTTAATAACGTTACCAGACAAGTGGTGCTTACCACATTCGGCGGGCAAAATACACTGGCCTTCAATCAGGGCAGCATCTGGTCAAAAGATAATCCCGATGCTGATGTTCCGATGCCGCGTTGGGCATCCACACCAAGCGGTTATCAAGATGGAACCCGCTATTTCTATGATGCCTCGTACGTCAGGTTAAAAAACGCAGAGATTGCTTACACCTTTAACCAGCCCTGGGTAAAAAAGATAGGTATGTCAACGCTTCGTGTATTTGTTAACGGCAACAACTTAGCCGTATGGAGCAAAATGCCGGATGACCGCGAGGCCAATTATCAGAGCGCTGGCGGACAGGGATGGGCGTCTCAGGGTGCATACCCCACTGTTAAACGCTACAACTTTGGTGCAAATATCACTTTCTAAAAGAAGTTTGTTATGAAAAGAAATATAAGAACACTCGTGTCGGTTGCAATTCTTTCGTGCATAACCGGAAACATTTCGTGTAAAAAATATCTGGATAAAAGTCCGGAATCTGTAGTGTCGGCAGAAGTTGCCTTTAAAGATTTTACCAATTTTCAGGGCTTCACCGAAGAATTATATAACTGTATCCCCGACTTTACCAACCGTTACTGGACCAACAGCTGGAACTGGGGCGATGACGAAATACAGTCATCAGCTTTAAACTTCCATATCGTTAATAAAATAGATAACGGTGATTTTTGGGGTTGGCAGAGGGAGTTTGATGGTTGGGGAGCCGGCTGGATGGATGCACCGAGTGCCAATACCAATGATGACCGTTTCTCGAAAGGTTTGTGGCCGCTTGCCTGGTACGGTATACGCAAAGCCAACCTCGGCTTGGAAAATATGAACCTGATGGTTAATGCAACTGATGAGGAACGCAACCTCATCAAAGGTCAGTTATTATTCTTCAGAGGCTGGTTCCATTTCCAACTGATGCAATATTTTGGTGGTTTACCTTATATCAATAAAGTGTTGCCTGCAGACCAGGATTTGCGTGAGCCACGCCTTAAGTATCAGGAGTGCGCCGCTTTGGCCGCAAAAGACTTTAGAGAGGCTGCCGATTTACTGCCTTTAAATTGGGATAAAACAGCACGTGGTGGCCAAACGCCCGGAAAAAACGAATTACGGATTGATAAAGCAATGGCCCTAGGTTACCTGGGTAAAAACTACCTGTGGGCAGCCAGTCCGCTCATGAACATGGTATCAACCGGTAATCGTAGTTATGACGTTGAGCTTTGTAAAAAAGCATCAGCGGCATTTGCCGAATTATTGAACCTCAGCGAAAGCGGACAGATACCTTACAAGCTGGTATCGTTTGACAGGTATTACACCAACTTTTACACGTTTGGGCAAAACTGGCAGTTGCCAGGAGGTAATAATGCGGATGGTGTGAGCAGGGAGGCTATATTTAGAGGTCCTTACTGGGATGCACACGGTTCTACTTATGGTACAGCCAAGCAATACACGCCTGGTCCAATTATCGAGGAAGGGAACGTAGTATTTACTCCTACTGCTAATTATGTAAATAATTACGGTATGAAAAACGGTCTGCCTATAAAAGATGTGACCAAGGCCGATGCAGAATCCGGTTATGACCCGCAGTTTCCGTGGAAAAACCGTGACCCACGCTTTTACAACGACATCGTTTTTGATGGTGTAAAAATGGTAAAAGGCTCCATCCCTTCAAACATCGCAGAATCTAACCGTTATGCAAATTTATTCACGGGCGGCAGTTCGCGCGATGAGCGTGTAGGTAGCCGTACAGGCTTTTTAATGTTTAAGTTTACGCCTATTACATCAAACAGGTTTGACCAGGGCTATGCGTATGGCCAAAACCTAAACATCCGTGTGCCTTACATGCGGTTAGCTGATATATACCTGATGTATGCTGAAGCCAGCACTGCCGGTTACGGATCTGCATTGGGTAAAGACCCTTCTTTTTCAAAAACAGCTTTAGATGCTATCAATGTGCTGCGCGACCGTGCCGGAGTAGGGCGTGTTGCAGCCAAATTTCAAGGCTCGGCAGATGAGTTTATGAAAGAGGTAAAACGCGAACGTGCTGTAGAGCTTGCGTTTGAGGGGCATCGTTTTACTGACCAGCGCAGATGGATGCAGTTTATCGAATCTCCTTACAATTTGAAAACAGCTATTGAGTTTGACAGGGCTGCAACACTGAACCCAGCAACAGACCCTAAAGACAACCGGGTGGTTAATTTGAGGGAGCGTACCATCGTTACGCGGCCATTTACCGAGAAGCATTATTGGTTCCCGTTAAAAAGAGCTGATGTAAGCATGTATCCCGAATTTAAACAGAACCCAGGCTGGTAAGCTCCTTTATCTATCACATCAAAATAAAGACATTAGCAATGAAGTTTTCAAATATAGGGATGGTGTCGTGTTGCCTGTTAGCGCTTATTACCAGCGCAGCCAGGGGGCAGGATACCGTCAAAACAACAATTAATGCCGTTGTCCGCGGGCAATACGGCGAGCCCGTTACAGGCGCAAGAGTAGTCAATGAAATTGGCGGCGCAGAAGCAAAAACAAACCAGGCCGGAGTATTTTCGCTAAAAGCGCTTCCTAACACCCGTTTAACTGTTACCGCGCAGGGTTATGCACCGGCGTTGATATCGGTTTCAGATACACTTAAACGAATAGCCCTTGTAAGGGAGGATTTAATTGTGCCGGTAGCGTTTCGCAATGCGTCAGAAGATGACTTGTTGGGTGGTGTTTCCAGCGTGAATTATAAAAACATCTTCGAGAAAAACTTCTCGACCAATGGCTTTGACGGTTTGGAAGCTTTTGCTGCCGGCTTTCATGGAAACATATGGGGGATGAACGGTTACCTCGTATTGATTGACGGTGTTCCGCGCGATATAGACAATGTAATGCCGTCGGAAATTGACCGGATTACTGTGCTTAAAAGCGCGGCAGCGGTGGCCTTGTACGGTAGCCGGGGCGCAAAGGGAGTTGTACTTATCACCACCAAGCGCGGCGATGGTGACGGGCAGAAAATAAAAGTACGTGGAGATGCCGGTATCAATGTAGCCAAAGGCTATCCTAAATACCTGGGCTCTGCAGAGTATATGACGTTGTATAATGAGGCCCGTGCCAATGATGGACTGGGCGCTTTATATTCTCAGGAAGATATATACAATTATGCATCAGGTTCTAACCCTTACCGGTATCCTAACGTTGATTATTACTCATCAGATTACCTTAAACGTACTTTTAACAGGTATGATATTACTACAGAAATATCTGGTGGTAATGAACGTGCCCGTTATTATACCAACATAGGTTTTTGGTCTGCAGGCTCACCGCTTAATTTCGGCGCTGCCAAAGGTAATACCAATGACCGGGTAAATGTTAGGGGTAACGTGGACATGAAGCTGACTAACTTCTTGAAAGCGCATGTTGATGCAAGTGCCGTATTTTACAGTGGCAGAGGGGTAAATACCGATTATTTTAGCAGCGCTGCAACACTGCGTCCAAATCGTTTTACACCTCTTATTCCATTAAGCTACATAGAAAGTACTGACATACCATCACTAACTATTGCTAACGGAAGTTCTAATATTATTGATGGGCAATATATTTTGGGTGGTACACAGCTTGACCAAACTAACCCTTTTGCTGCTATTTATGCTGGAGGAAGCAACAAGACGATAAGACGTCAGTTTCAGTTTACCACAGGTGTAGATGCCGACCTAAACAGAGTACTCAAAGGATTGACTTTCAGTACCAGTTTAGGTGTCGACTACTACCTCAACTACAACCAGGGATACAGTAACGGCTATGCCATTTATCAGCCAAACTGGACCACCTATAACGGCAGAGACGTAATCAGAACTTTGACACCTTTTGGTAGCGACCAAAAATCGGGTATACAGAATATATCTAACAGTCAATACCGGCAGACCATTTCATTTTGGGGGCAGTTCAACTACAACAACACTTTTGCCGAAAATCACAATGTTTCGGCGGTGCTTGTAGGTGCGGCTTACCGTCAGTCTACATCGGCGGTGTACCAAAGTAATACCAATTCAAATACAGGTTTACAGTTGGGTTACGATTACAAAAAGAAATATTATGCTGATTTTACAGGAGCGATGGTTTATTCGCCCAAATTTTTGGATGATAAACGCTATGGGTTTTCGCCAACAGCATCACTGGGCTGGAGAATAAGCGAAGAGTCGTTTTTAAAGAACAGCGATATTGTAAATAATTTAAAGCTAACGGCATCGGCGGGTATTATTTACACCGATTTGGATGTTGCTGATTATTTCCTGTATCAGAGCATATACACGCAGCGGGAGGGTTCTTACTACAGCTGGAATGACGGGACGCTTTCACAAACAACCGATTCGCGCAGGGGAGCTAATAACGCTTTAACATTTGCTAAACGCCGTGAAATATCGTTAGGACTGCAAGGTGCATTCTTCAAAAACACGGTTTCACTTTCTGCAAACGTGTTCAGAAACCAAATGGTTGATAATGCAATACAGAGTACGTTCCTGTTTCCTAATTATTTCTCTGTGTTTACTTCGTCATTTATTCCTTACGTAAATTTTGATGCGGACCAACGTACAGGGTTTGACCTGAGTTTAAACTTTCGTAAGCGTACCGGCGAGGTAGAGTGGATGTTAGGTACTACCGCAACCTACTATACAACCAAAGCAAGCAAGCGTGCCGAGTTTTATGCTAATTCTTACCAAAACCGCCAGGGAAAATCATTGGATGCCATCTGGGGACTGCAAAGTGACGGCTTTTATATGAGTGCAGCCGAAGCCGCCGCCGCCAATAGCGGAAACGGCGCAGCTCAACCGGCGTTCGGCCAGGTAAAGGCAGGTGATATCAAGTACAAAGATATCAATGGTGATGGATTAATTAATAATCAGGATGAAGTTTACCTGGGCCGTGGCGGCTGGTATGGCGCGCCGCTTACCTTAGGTTTGAATCTTACCGCACGCTGGAAAAACTTTACCTTTTTTGCTCTGGCAACCGGCCGCTACGGAGCCAAAGGGATGAAAAACAGTGCTTACTACTGGGTAGACGGGCAGGATAAATATTCTGAAGTTGTACGTAACCGCTGGACTGAGGCTACTAAAAATACGGCAACATTTCCGCGCTTAACTACGCTGACCAGTGATAATAATTTCCGCAATTCTGATTTCTGGCTTTTTAGTGCAAACCGGATTGATTTGTCGAAAGTGCAAATCTCTTACGACCTTCCTGAAGGGACTATGAAAGGTAAGCTCTTCAAATCGCTGGGTATGTACGTAACCGGCTTCAACATGCTAACCGTGGCTAAAGAAAGAGAATTTTTGGAGATGAACATTGGATCGGCACCACAAACACGATTCTACAATGTGGGTGTAAAGGCTGGTTTTTAAGGCCAATAATATTGACAACATGAAAAAAATTGCAATACTTTTTATAACACTAACTGCACTATGCGGTTGCAAAAAGTTTGTCGAACCTGGTCTGCAGAACAACGGCAACTTTGAGAATATTTATGACGAGCCGTTGCTGGCACACGGTCTGCTTTTAAATGGGTATACCCGTTTACCAACAAATGGTTGGGTATTTAGCGATGTGGCTACTGACGACGCCGTAAGCAACGATAGAAATAACAATTTTTCTAAGGTAGCTACCGGGCAGTGGACGGCCAGCTTTAACCCACTTGACCAGTGGGCCAATGCAAGGGCTGCCATCCAATACATCAACTTATTTTTAACCGAAGCTGATAAGGTTGTGTTTGACGAGCAGAACGCAACGTTGAGTCAGATGTTCAGAGATAGGCTTAAGGGCGAAGGCTATGGCTTAAGGGCACTTTTTGGGTATTATTTATTACAGGCGCATGCCGGTAAAGTGGGTGGTACCTTGTATGGTTATCCTATTTTACTTACGCCCGAATCATCTACATCAGATTTTAACCAACCCCGTGCAAAATTTGATGACTGTATGAAGCAAATATACAGTGACTTGACTCGTGCCGAAGAATTGCTTCCGCTTGATTACCGGGACATTTCGTCTGCAACAGACATTCCGGCAAAATATGCAGGCGTATTACCTGAAACCTACAACCGCGTGTTTGGCAGGATATTTAGCCAGCGAATGACCGGTCGCATCGCCAAAGCCATACGTGCTAAGGCCGCATTAATGGCTGCCAGTCCGGCTTATGCAGATGGTTCTACAACTACCTGGGCAAACGCTGCAAGTGCCGCCGCGGCCGTAATTGATTTAAACGGCGGTCTTAATGGCTTTGCAGCTAATGGCCTTACCTGGTATGCCGGCGGAAGCGGCAACCAAATTGATGGCTTAGGTTCGGGCGCCAATCCGCCGGAGGTATTATGGCGTACAAGTGTTGGCCAAAATAGCGACCTTGAGGCAGACCACTTTCCGCCAACGTTATCCGGTTCTGGTCGTTTAAACCCTACGCAAAATCTGGTAAATGCTTTCCCGGCACTTAACGGTTACCCGGTAGACAATGCCAGTAGTAACTTTAACCCGGCAGCACCTTACACCAACCGCGATCCTCGTTTGGCAGCATACATCGTATTGAATGGAAGCACGGCTGGTCCTGGAAATACCGTCATCTATACGGCTACTGACAGGAATACGAATGATGGACTAAACAGGGTAGAAACATCTACCCGCACCGGGTACTATATGCGTAAATTATTGCGTCAGGATGTTAACCGCGCCTCAAACGCCATAAGTAACCAAAAGCACTATCGCCCGCATATCCGCTACACTGAAATTTACTTAAACTATGCCGAAGCTGCTAACGAGGCTTATGGGCCATTAGCAAATGGCACGTCTGCTTATTCTGCGTACGACGTTATCAAAAAGATCCGTCAGCGTGCCGGAATTGGTTTAACTAATGGCGATGCTTACCTCGAATCAATTAAAAGTAACCAAAGTGCCATGCGTACACTGATTAGAAATGAGCGCAGGCTGGAGTTATGTTTTGAAGGTTTCAGGTTTTGGGATTTACGCCGCTGGAATGCTAATTTAAACGAAGCAGCAACAGGCGTAAATATCACGCAAACCACTTATACACCTATCACGGTTGAACCCCGATCATACCAGAGTTTCATGATTTACGGACCTATCCCATACAGCGAAACTCTAAAGTTTAATGCGCTTCAGCAAAATACTGGCTGGTAGCAATCAAAACGTTTAATAACACAAAAAATTAGAGATGAGAAGATTAAAAAATATGTGGTTTCTGTTACTCGTTGCTTTAGCAGCCTGTAAAAATGAAAACGTAGACTTTCCGAATTATACCAGTAGCCCGGTATATTTTTCTTACCAATACCCTATACGTACCATAACATTGGGAGAAGACTTGTTTGACACGTCGCTTGATAATGCCTATAAATGTCAGATCATGGCCACTGTTGCTGGTGTTTATTCAAACACTAAAGACGTAACCATTGGCATTTCGGTTAACAATGCGCTAACTCAAGGCCTTAAATTTAATGGGCCCGATTACAGCGGCGATGTTTTACCTATGCCTGCTTCTTATTATCGTTTGGCGGACAGTAAAATAATTATCCCGAAAGGAAAGATTACTGGTGGGGTAGAGGTGCAGCTTACCGATGCCTACTTTGCAGATCCGCTGAGCACCAAAGTTACCTATGTGATTCCGGTTACGATGACCACCGTTACCAATGCTGATTCAATTCTAAGGGCAAAGAATTTCACCTTATATGCTGTTAAATACATCAACACCTGGACAGGTAATTATTTGCGTAGGGGCAGGGATGTTGTAGAAGGTAAAAACGGACGTACGGAGTTAAGCAAAACCATTGTTCGCCGCAACCAATATGTGGAAAAGGATGAAATAAAATCATTGACCACAAGGTCTTTGAGCCAAACTGTTTTTCCGGTAACACTTAAAGGCGTAAATAACGTGGATGTAAGTGTCCCTCTGCTTTTAACCTTTGACGGTAACGGTAATTGTACAGTTACGGCGGCTGCTACCGGATATACCGCTTCAGGAACCGGCAAATTCATTAAGCGCGGGGAAAAAAATAGCTGGGGTTCACAGGATCGTGATGCCATCTATCTGAACTATCAGATTGAGGCAACCGATCTGCGTGCTACTACTACGGATACCCTTGTTTTGCGTGACCGCGGCGTTAAAATGGAAACGTTTAGCCCAACTAAGTAATTGTAAAAATTCAAATCGGAAAACAAAATGAAAAAGAATTACAAATTAGCATTAATTCTATCCGGATCAATTGCTTTAGCTTCATGCTCTAAACACGAAGCGCTCGATTATAATGTAGAAAAGCCAACCACCATTGCCACGCAAGAACAGATTGATGCTTACAACCCCTTAAAATCATATATAGACAGGCAGGCCCGTCCTGGTTTTAAGCTCGGTACAGCGGTTTCTTTAAATGATTATGTGAGTAAGGGATTAATGTACCGGCTTGCCAACAGTAATTTTGATGAGATAACGATAGGTTACGAAATGAAGCACGGCGCAGTGGTTCAGGCCAACGGCGATTTGTCAGTGAAAGGCGTAGAGCAATTGATAGCCGCTGCTAAGGATGCCAACATGAGCATCTATGGGCATACGCTTGTCTGGCATGCTAATCAAAACGCTACCTATCTAAATAAACTGATAGCACCGGTTGTGACTGCCTCTACCGGACCTACCTGGGACCTGGTAACCGGCGCTGATTTTGAAACCGACAATGCCCCTAACTATGAGACGTCAGTTCGTGTTGTAAAAAGTTTTACGGCTGCAGGCGAAGGCTTTAATGGGGTAGGCAGGGCAATAAAGCTAACTAATGCCAGTGTATTGCCTAACGACTATGATGCGCAGTTTTTCCTGAAATTTTCACCAGCTGTAGCAGTAGGAGAAAAATATGAACTAAGCATGAAAATCCGGTCAGATGCTAATGCATCTTTTAGTACTCAGGCCCACACTGCCCCCGGGCAATATAAATTTTACGATTTCTTTGGTACATTATCAAGTACACCAGTGTGGACAACCTATACTAAAGAAATTACCGTTACTGCCGATATGGCCACCAGCGGTGCCATTGCTTTTAACTTAGGTAAAACTGCTACCAGTTTTTATTTTGATAACATTACGTTAAAAAAGTATAATGCTACGGGTGGAGTAACTACAGTTGATAAAACAGCAGATCAGAAAAAGACGCTGATTACTGCCGCTATGGATACCTGGATAAAAGGAATGGTTACAGCTACCAAAAGCTATGTTAAAGTTTGGGACGTGGTAAATGAACCAATGGACGATGCTAAGCCAAGTGAGTTAAAAACCGGTGTAGGCCGTAAGTTGGCTGCGGATGAGTTTTACTGGCAGGATTATATGGGTAAAGATTATGCTGTAAAAGCTTTTCAGCTGGCGCGGCAGTATGGTAATGCCTCAGATATACATTTTATTAATGATTATAACCTGGAGTACGACCTAAATAAATGCCGTGGACTTATTGACTACGTGGCTTATATTGAAAAAAATGGAGCAAAAGTAGATGGTATTGGTACACAAATGCATATCAACTCCAACTGGGACAAGTCGAAGATTGATGAAATGTTCAGGTTGCTGGCTGCCACTGGTAAACTAATCAAAGTCTCGGAGTTGGACATGGGCATAGCAGGCAAAAAAACGCCGGTTATTACCGCCGCCGAATATGCAGAACAGAAGGAAATGTATAGGTATGTAATCGAAAAGTATTTTGAGATTATTCCAAAAGCACAGCAATATGGCATTTGTATATGGAGCCCGTTAGATAGCCCGACAAATTCATCCTGGAGAGCCGGAGAACCCATTGGCTTATGGAGTGAAGGCTTTGTGCGCAAACCCGCTTATGTTGGTGTTGCCGAAGGGTTATCTAAAAAGTAAATAATTGTAAACATTTTGAAAAGCACAGCACAGTTGATAATGCTGTGCTTTTTTAGTTTATTCGATTTTGTAATATTTTCTATTTGTTGTAAATCCGATGATGCGGGTAGAAAGATTATCTCTAACAGGATTTTATAAGGAAGTACAAATTAAGATACTTCTCTTAGAAGCTATTTGGATGTCAATCAATCTTTACTTAAAAAGGTAAACCACAAGGTTTGGCGAAATCGCGGTTTATTTAAGCTATTTTTGTAGCAATGCAACAGCAAGCAAACAACCCATTGCACGGTAAAACGTTAGAAGACATACTAAACAAGTTGGTATCGCATTATGGATGGGACGAACTTGGAGAACGTATTCGCATAAATTGTTTCAATGACAGTCCAAGCATTAAATCGAGCCTCAAGTTTTTGCGTAAAACCGACTGGGCACGAAAAAAGGTGGAAGACTTATATCTTTCCACCTCCTTTGGCACTTAAATAAAGTATTGGGTAGTGGCAGACTTAGATAGCACCACTTTAAGCTTTTAGTGCTTTTTCTTATTGTTCATCTTGGCTTTTACACCAGCCCTGTAATTGTACGTTTTGGCGTTACTGGCTTTCTTTTCATGAAAGGCCGGTCCTGGTGCGTTATCATCGGTTTTTACTTTAGCCGCTTTCTTTTCAGCAGCATCTGCAGATGTGCGTTCCTTTTCAATAATCAAATCCTTGGGCAATTCACTCATCGGGATTTTTTGGCCGGTAGCCTGCTCAATTTTTTTAACGGCGCTTAACTCCAAATCAGTAGCAAAGGTAAGAGCCATAGTTTCACCTTCTACATCTGGCCAATGATTGATTACCCGGTTGATGTAAATTTCTTTTTCGACTGGTAACTCAAAATGAATCAGGAAAGGAATATGATCCAGATCCAGGCTCTGATCGGCCTCGTTAACTACAATTAGTATACGTGTGGCTGAATTTTTAAATTTTTCTACAGATGTAAATCCGTCCATCTCAAAAAACCATGAGTTTAACAAGGCTACCGTGTTTTTACGGTCATGCAGACTCTTATAAAGCTTTTCGGCCGTGGGGCGGGTATTTACAAACAAAACCACTTTGGTAAACACATCTTCATCCTGCATAAACAGGTTCAGCAAATTTACCTTAGTGCCAAAATTAGGCAGCAGGTAAAGCATTTGCGGGTGCAGATCAAATTGCGGCTCTGCTATTTCTTCTACCTCAATGGTGGCCGGTTGCCTCATAAAAGGCATTATCATCCTGTTTAACCGGTCGTGCAGCACCTCAGTAAAAACCAAATGCTGGCATTTAGGTATACTGCCGGCCAGTTCGGCAACAGGTAGTTGTAACCCTTGCTTCACTATCAATTCGGCGTCATCAATGACCAATAAATCAATTTTATTAACGTCCAGCCCAAGTTTAAGGTAAATAGCGCGTGCCCGGTCTGGAGTGGCCACCACAATGTCGGCGCCATCGGCCATGGCATCCATTTGGGCTTCGATACCCGGCGCAGCAAATAGGGGGACGATAGAAATCGTTTTGTTTTTGTTGAGTTGGTCAATTTTAACGACAACTTCTTCCACTTTCTCTTTATCGGGTACCAGTATCAAAACTTTGGGTACACCGTCGGGCGTGTAGGTAAACTTGTTGAGGGCGGCTAATATATAGGTGGTAGTTTTGCCGCAGCCTTCGGGACCAACCGCAATAACGTCCTGGCCTCCGCTAATACGCGCCAGCGTTTTTTGCTGAACTTCCTTAGGGGATGTAAACCCCGCTGCGTTCAACGACTGTATGAGTCCTTTCTTAAGCTTTAATTTCTCTGACCACGCCATATCATGTAATTTAAGTATCCCAAAGGGGCGGCAAATTTACCCTTTTTAATGCGTATTTTAATTTACCGGCTTAGTTTAGTGTTAAAAAGTGCTTTACTATCAGTCTGTTGCTCCCTTGATGACGATAAAATTTTAGATGGTTTCTCGCATAATGTTATGTGCGACATAACCGTTACCGAACAAAAGATGTATCAAAAGCGAACATTTGTAATTTGCTGTATAGTTATTACTGTGTTGATTATAAGGGTATTGTAAGTAGGGTATACGCTTTGGAGAAAGGAATTTAATACTGAACAACTCTTGAGTTTTTAAAAGTGGCATTCACGCAAATGCCATGGAGCTCTTTAGTTTAATATTTTATTAAAATTTTATTGGTCATATTATGATAAAAAACTACTTAAAAATGGCTTGGCGCAATATGGTAAGCAACAAGCTGTTTTCTACACTCAATATTGCCGGTTTAGCTATCGGGATGTGCGTTTGCATCACGTTGTTTGCCTGTATTACATACGAGTTAAGTTTTGACCGAATGTTTACCAACTACAAAAACATATATCGGGTAAACCTGCAAACCTCAGCAGAATATAATTATAAAGTATGGTCTAAATTACCTAATGCTGTTGGACCAGCCATGAGTCAGCAAATACCCGGGGTGCAATCCACTGCGCGGCTTATCATGCACGATTTCGGGGCAAAGGTTTCTATTAAAACCGGTGATAAAAATTTTACTGAAAAAGGACTGTACATGGCCGACTCCACCGTGTTAAGGATGTTTGATGTCAAGTTTGTTGAAGGGAATGCCCGTGCTGCATTTTCGCAGCCTAAGTCAATAGTGCTTTCGCAATCTGCTAAAAATCGTTTGTATGGCAATGCGCCGGCATTCGGTAAACTTATATATGTGAATAACCGGGATACCTTGCATGTGTCGGGTGTTTATGCTGACATGCCCGCCAACAGCACGATTGATTGCGATATGATTTACAACATTATGGATACCTGGGCGGGTAGAGATGTTTATTGGAGTAATTCGAGCTATGAAACTTATGTCCAGCTAAAACCCGGTGCCAATGTACAGAAGGTGCAGCAACAAGCCACAGCCTTAATTGACAAGAATGTAAAAAAGGAATATAAATTTTTTACCGCGTTTTTGTTTCAACCCTTAGCCGATGTTCACCTTTATTCGGCCGATATTCGTGAAAGTTACACTTCGAGACCGGGTAGTATCAGTACGGTTAGAGCTTTGATATTTTTATCAGTGCTGGTATTATTTATCGCTTGTATCAATTACATGAATCTGGCCACGGCACGTTCGCAAAAGCGGGCGAAGGGCGTAGGGGTGAGTAAGGTATTGGGTGCTAATAGCCGCCAGATGCTACTGTTGTTTTACTGCGAAACCGCCTTGTTTTCGCTGATTGCGATAGTAATCGGTTATACCATGGCCTTTTTGGCCGAGCCGGCATTTCAAAACATCACGGGTATCGCTATAAGCCGTTCGGCCTTAGCATCTGCACAGGTACTGATTGGCTTGGTTTCTATCTGGTTATTGGTTACGCTGATGGCTGGAAGTTATCCGGCTCTGTCTATGTCGGGCATTACGCCGCTGGTGCTGATGAACAAGCTAAAGCTTAAAAACTCCGCCGGCGATTTTGTGCGCCGTTCTTTGGTGGTGTTTCAGTTTGCCTCGTCTATTATTTTAATCATTGCGGTAATCATCATTTTACAGCAAATCAATTTTATTCAGAATAAAGATTTAGGCTATAATCCAAAAGGTATCATTTCCGTCAATACCAACTCGGCACAAAATAAAAACCAGGTTGCCGCCTTTACCAATGATTTGCATGGTTTAGCAGGTGTAGAAAGTGTATCAGCTGTACAGTCTGTCCCTGGCGATGTAGAAAGTGGGCGCAGTGTCAGAAAACACGTCACCGACAAAGAAGGTTTGCCGGTGAAAACTTGTCATACCGACTGTTCAATTGTAAAAACGATGCAGCTTAATCTCTTAGCAGGTGAGCCGTTACCTACTACGGTTGCCGCTGGTGATACCGTTTGCTATGCATTAATTAATGAAACGGTTCTCAAATATCTGGGTTTCAAATCCCCTCAGGATGCCGTTGGTAAATATATTGCAAGCGAAATGGCTGGCAGAACCGTAGTAACAGGTGTAGTTAGAGATTTTAACTATCAGTCGCTTAAAAACGAAGTAGGAGGTTACGTTTATTACACGATGAATAATGCGCCGGAGTCGTTGCGTACCTTACTTATCCGGTATAACACCAATGACTTACCGCGGTTGATGCACCAGGTAGAATCTAAATTTAAGACAGATATGCCTAACTCAAGTTTCGATTTCGAGTTTTTAGACAGTCATATTCAAAACCTTTATACCTCCGAACAGCACATGGCCCGTACCGCTACTACCTTTTCGGTACTGGCCATATTTGTTGCCTGTTTAGGCTTGTTTGGATTGGCGGCTTTTATAGCCGAACAACGGACTAAAGAAATAGGCATTCGCAAGGTGCTTGGTGCCAGTGTGGCTGGTGTAACCCGGTTACTAACCGCAGATTTTCTGAAACTGGTTATCTTATCTATCATCATAGCTTCGCCTATAGGGTGGTACCTGATGGATAAATGGCTAATGGCTTTTAGCTACCGTATTCACATTAGCGGGTGGGCTTTTGTTGCCGCTGGGGCAACTGCTATATTATTTGCCATATTAACGGTAAGTTCACATGCCATTAAAGCGGCAGTTGCAAACCCTGTAAAAAGCTTACGAAGTGAGTAAACAATAGAGCGTATTCTGCCAATAAATTATGTGATATAATCCTTAATCATACAGCGCTTTGGCTGAATGATTAAGGATTTTTGCTTTAAAAGCGTTCTACTCCAACAGTTGGATAAGAAACTTACAACTTAAACGAATATTGCTTAAAAATTAAATACAATCGATTGTATTTGTCATTTGCTTATTTTAACTTTAACTCATAAACCAATTATAAGCCTTTTATTGTATTGATGATTTGATAGCTGCCTCTATAGTTAGGCTTTTTTTTGATATAGCTTAACAAAAGAATTTTCACAGGCTGGCTGAGTATTAATATTGATATAACAAAGTAATGAGCCAAACTCCATTGGCGTACACCGTTTGTAAAAGCTGCTGCTTCCAGCGTCATCTTTTATTTGTCCGGGATGAAATAGATATGAATCCGGTACAACTGAAAGTCAGTTGACCTATTGATTTATGTACATACATATATACATAAATCAATAGGTATGTAGTTTTGTAAACGGTGATTACACTATAAATTTAAGCAGTTGCATTTTTGATGATAACCGATTATAACGAAAGTTTAATTTTTAGCTCTTACTAAACCACTCTTAAATTATGAAAACTAAACTATTACAGTTGTCGCTGCTGCTTACCATAATGGTAGGCTGCAGCAAAAAACAAATGGATGTTCAGCCTTCCGAAACATCGGATACCGGTACCAAAAACGCGGCCACCAATGCCGTGTCCGGAACGGCAGCTATTGATGCATCCGCTATTCAGCAAACCATCCAGGGGTATGGCGGTGCCAGTATATTAGCCTGGCAGGCCGATTTAACCAGCGACCAGCGGGTTAAGGCTTTTTCGCCGTCGAGCGGCATTGGGATGAGTATTTTGCGGGTACAGGTGCCCTCGTCAGGCAGTGGTGCTTTTGCCGCCGAAAAGCCGACTATTGACGCGGCTAAAAGCTATGGCGCCAAAGTAATTGCCACCGCCTGGAATGCACCATCAAGCATGATGACCGGCGTGCACCTCAATACCTCATCTTACGGAAGCTTTGCTTCTTACCTAAGTTCTTATAACACTGCCGTAGGGGGAGTATATGCCATCAGTCCGTTTAATGAGCCTAATTATTCGGGTTCGGGGTGGATGGAGGCTACGGCTACCGAGGTGGCCAACTTTGTAGCAGCACAAGGTAATAACTGTGGCGCACCCATTATGGCACCCGAGCCGTTTAACATGGACCAGACGTTCATCAACACTTATTTAAGCAATGCTACCGCAAAAAACAACACCAGTTTTGTATGTGGTCATATTTATGGTAAAACACCTTACAACTTAGGTAGCATTGGTAAGTCGGTATGGATGACCGAGCATTACACTAACTCAAGCATCAGTGGCGACGACTGGAACAATGCCATGACCGCGGCTAAAGAGATACACGATTGTATGACTTCCGGCTATGCGGCTTACGTTTGGTGGTACATCCGCCGTTTTTACGGGCCGATAGACGAAAACAGCAACATTACTAAACTGGGGTATGTGATGAGCCAGTGGGCACGTTACGTACGTCCGGGTTACAGCAAGGTATCTTGTACCGATAATCCGTCAACCGGTGTTTATGTAACCTCCTATAAAAGCGGAACTAAACTGGTTGTGGTTATCGTTAATCAAAATTCGGCTACCACTTACCAAACCTTCAGTTTATCGGGCATCAGCGTTACCGGGTTTAACCGTTATGTAACAACCAGTTCTTCTAACCTGTCGGCTAACACTGTTAGTGTTTCCGGAAGTTCATTCGGAATTAATCTGGCCGGCTCAAGCGTTACCACACTGGTGTCTCAATAGATTATCAGTTATTCCATTCGGTTGCGTCATTAAATAACAATGCCGGGTTAACGCTTTAAAAGTTGCCCGGCATTGTTGCGAATAACTTTTTGATATTAATCGGATGACTTTGATTCAATTAGTCTTACTTGTTAGCAATCAACTTGCTTTCTTCAATTTAACAATAATCGATTTTGATGCAGGTTGGTTGCTGCCATCAGCAGTAAAATCTACCGGTACCAGCACGTTGGTTTCCGGGTAGTAAGTGGCTACGCTGCTTTCTGCAATGTCGTAATCTACTACAATAAATTTCCTGGCCACCCGCTCTTCATTTTTGTAATAGCTATAAATGTCAACAACATCGTTTTTTTCTAAACCTTGTTTTTGCATGTCTGCCGTATTCATAAATATCACCCGTCTTTCGTTATCCACACCGCGGTAACGATCGTGCAATCCATAAATAGTGGTGTTAAACTGGTCGTGGCTGCGAATGCTCATCATAAGCAGTTCTCCCGGTTCCAGCTTTTGTGTTTCGAGAGGAGTAGTGAATAAAACGGCCTTGCCACTTTCAGTATCAAATTTACGCTCGCGCGGGCCATTGGGTAGGTAAAATCCACCTTTAACACGCACACGTTCATTGTAATGGTCAAAACCCTTCACCACTTTTTCAATATCGTCCCTGATGGTATCGTAGTTTTTTTCGTATTTATCCCAGTCGACTTTGCTATTTTGGCCAAAGGTAGCTTTAGCTATACCACACAAAATTTGTACTTCGCTCAGCAAATCATCCGAGATAGGGTCGAGCACGCCTTTTGACGACTGAACCACACCGGTGGTGCCTTCGGTAGATACAAAATGTTCCATACCATCATGAATATCTTTATCAGACCGGCTTAAGCAAGGTAGTATGAGCGCTTCTTTACCATGTACCAAATGGCTCCGGTTCAACTTGGTGCTTACATGCACCGTAAGGTTGCATTGGCGCATGGCCGTTGCCGTATAGTTGGTATCGGGCGTGGCCGATAAAAAGTTGCCGCCCATCGCAAAAAATACTTTGGCTTTGCCTTCGTACATGGCTTTTAAAGATTTAACCACATCGTAGCCATCTTCGCGGGGCGGTTCAAAACCGTAAACTTCTTTTATTTTGTCCAGCATTTCGGGTGCCGGCTTATCCCATATACCTACGGTGCGGTCGCCTTGTACGTTGCTATGGCCACGCACGGGGCAAGTGCCGGCGCCGGGCTTGCCTATGCTGCCTTTAAGCAGCAGTATGTTAACCATGTCGTAAATAGAATTTACGGCGTTTTTGTGCTGGGTAATACCCATAGCCCAGCAAAATATAATGCGGTTGCTGTATCTGATGAGGTCAATCAGTTTTTGAACTTCGGTACGCTCTAATCCGCATGTGGCTAATAATTCATCAACATTATACTTAGGCAGGTCAGCCATCAGTTCTTCATAGCCGGTGGTGTACTCGGCTATGAACTGGTGGTCAAACACCGCACCCGGTACTTTCTGTTCTTCCTCCCAAAGCATTTTGGTGATGGCCTTTAATAAAGCCTGGTCTGAGTTGATGCGAGGTTTTAGGTACAGGTCAGACACCTGGGTATTGATGTGCAGTGCGCTTTTTACGTTTTGCGGGTCCGAAAAACCAATGAGCCCTGTTTCGCGCATGGGGTTTATGGCCACTATTTTAGCACCGTTTTCGCGGCCTTTGCGCAAAGCCGACAGCATACGCGGAGCATTAGTACCCGGGTTTTGACCAATGATGATAATAACATCTGCCTGGTAAAGGTCATCCAGTTTAATAGATGCTTTACCCAGACCGCACTGTTTTTTTAAGGCCACACTGGTCGACTCATGGCACATGTTAGAGCAGTCGGGCATATTGTTGGTACCGTACTCGCGGGCAAATAGCTGGTAAACAAACGCTGCCTCGTTACTGGTCCGGCCCGAAGTATAGAAAACCGCCTGGTTAGGGTCGGGCAATTTATTTAGGTGTTCAGCTACTTTTTTAAACGCATCCGGCCAACTGATGGGCTGGTAATGTGTTGCCCCTTCAGGCAAATACATGGGCTGCGCAATCCGGCCTTCTTTACCAATATGATAATCGTCCAATAGCGATAAATCATAAACCGAGTTTTTTGCGAAAAAATCGGCCTTCAGGCTTTTGGTGGTGATTTCTTCAGCCACCGCCTTGGCGCCGCTTTCGCAATATTCAGCAATCGGTGAGCGATCGTCGTCCGGGTCGGGCCAGGCACATGATGGGCAGTCAAATCCACCTTTCTGGTTTAAATTAAGCAATGCTTTGTTGCCTCTCAATAGATTTGATTCGCCAAATACATGCTTAAATGACTCGTATACCGCTTCAGCACCGGCGGCTATGCTTTCGGGTTTTGCCCGTTTTAGTTCCGAAAGTGTTTCAGGATTTTCAGCTTTAGGCAACTGCTCATTTTCCGGCTCTTTCATATCAGCAAGCTAAATGTGGGTTTTCAAAAAAATCAGACTGGTCTTCGTCGGCATCAACATCAATGCACTTAAAATCTTTTTCTAACAGTAAAAAAAATGAACCACCGTCCCGAAGTGGCATATGTTTTTCAATACCCACTTGGTCGGTACCGGCCCACTGTTTTAAGATGTTTTGGGGGATGTTAAGTGTGATGGTCGATTGCTGAAAGTCGGCCGTAAGTTCATCCGACTGCGAAGCCTTAATGGCGTAAGTAAGCGTGTTACCCGGAAATTCTGTTTTTTCCTGGATAATGCCTTGCTCGGCCAAGGTGCTCACCTCCGATTTGGTGAGCCGGTAACGCAAGCTGTTACCTTTAATGCGTATCTTCATGGTATAAGTTCCGTCTTCAAATAGTATAATGATAACAATGGCTAAGGATACTTGTTAGGCCACTACATCGATTAAATTAAAAGGATGATGTGCCGATGATAAAATGCGTTGCGGAGCACTGTAAATGTTAAAACGCTGATGTCGTAAAAAGCCTAACAGTGTCATCCCAAATTCCTGCGCCAATTCAACGGCCAAGCTGGAGGGGGCGCCAACTGCTGCCACCAGCGTAATGCCTGCAGCAGCAGCTTTTTGTATCAATTCAAAGCTGGCCCGGCCACTGAGCAATAATACCGATTTGTGGAGAGGTAGCAGGCCGGCTTTTAAAGCAGCGCCAATCAGTTTATCTAAAGCGTTATGGCGGCCAACATCTTCCCTTAACAACAACAGCTCACCATCTAAATTAAACAGTGCTGAGGCGTGTAAGCCGCCGGTATTAGCAAACACGGCTTGGTGCTCTTGCAATATTTGTGGCAGCCTATATAAAAATTGGGGGTCAATTTGCCAGGATTCCTGTTGTTGAGCAAACCTGTGTACTGTACGGATAGCGCTGATTGAACCTTTACCGCATACGCCGCAACTGGAGGTGGTGTAAAAATTCCTTTCCGTGTTTTGCAAGTGTGGTATAAAGTGTTCTCTAAGTTCGGCCTGAATGGTGTTTTGTTTATTTTCGCTGCAGGCAATGGTATTATGGTAAACCTGAGTTAAATCAGCGGCTGAAGTAATAATACCTTCAGTGAACAAAAAGCCGGTAGCCAACTCGGCATCATTACCCGGCGTGCGCATGGTAACTGAGATGCTTTTTATGGTGCGGTTTTGCAAGGGGCCATAGGCTAACCTGATTTCCAGCGGTTCTTCAATAGCCAGGCTATCTGCCTGCTCCTGATGGCTGTCGCCAGCTGTTTTTATGATTTGAAACTGTTTAATCGCTTCTGGCATGGTAAAATATCAGCTAAAATGGTGGCGTAAAGTTTTGCCCGTTACTTGTATTAGATATCTGCAAGTGGCATTGCCTAAACGTCCGGTTATTAACGAGAGGTTTAAGTAATATTTTTGATGCAATTACTCGCAGCATACATCTGTTTAAGTTAACAGTATGACAACTTGCTTTGTTCTTTAACGGGTAAGTTAAAATACTTTAAGCGTGCGTTTTGATGGCTAAACGATAGATGAGAGTTAATCAGCTTGCAGATTATTATCAATGAAATTCGCTAAGTCAAGAGACTAAGTGGAATTTGGTCGCAACAATGCTGGTGTTGATTTGTTTTCTGAAATTTAACAAAATGTTTATTTTAGCTATTTATCACTGATGCTGGTGATGTTATAATGGCGTAACATTTATCGATATTTCAATTTGCTATTAGTTTGGAAGGCGGGCACGAACACATTATTGTTGCTTTAACGCAAGGCGATACGCGGGCGCTCGGCCAGGTATATGACTTGTATAGCGCTGCTTTGCTATCCAAAATACTCCGCATGGTAAAAGATATGGATGCTGCCGAAGAAATTTTGCAGGATGTATTTTTGAAAGTCTGGAATAATCGTGAGCGAATCAACGTCGACCAATCATTCAAATCGTGGATATATGCCATAGCCATCAATACGATTTATGATTATTATCGCAAATTATCACGTGATGCGCGTTTGCAGCAAGAGTTAATTAATCATTTCGCCGACCTGTATCAATCGACCGATG
>CAJYSL010000137.1 GCA_913777515.1 uncultured Mucilaginibacter sp. | reverse complement strand
CCATGAATTTCCATGGCTTTGGGAGTAATCACAAAATCGGTATTCAGGATGTAATGGTCTTCGCGCTTTACTTCCTGCCCGTCGCGGGTATAAATCAGCCAGCTTATTTGCACTGCCGATGGCCAGTTATCTGTTGCCGAGTAGGGCAAATCCCAGTTAACCGGCAGGCCCGAAGCCTCGGTGTCTACAAACAAAATGTAATCGTTCACTTTACAGCAGTATTTAGATTTGGCCAAAACTGCTTAAAGCTTACAATTGGTTAGTTAACGCAGCAGTTTACAGGTGCAAAATACAAATACATAACCATAAATAAGCCAAATAGTTATTCACTTATTTTAACTTATCATAAGCTTATTTTATGCAGCCAATGCGTACTTCTCCTGCAGCTGCTTGCAAGTATGTACCGCTTTAAGTTGCGTTTTAATTACGCTATAAAATGTTGCCAATATGATAATCAATACAATAGCAAACAATGCCCCTGTTATAGCTGCCGAAAAATAGTGATAGAGCTTTAACTGTATGATTAATAGATTATACACCTGAAACAACACGCTACAAATGACTAAATAAATATTACCCATTTTAAAGGTCAGCATTTTGGCGTAGGTTTTAAACCTCATGCTATCCATTACAGCATTACCAATAATGGTGACCAGCAACAGACCACCGGTTACGCCAAACACATAGTCAGGTTTGCGAACTGCAGTAAATACCAGGCCGGAGAGATAAATGAAAGCCAGCATTACCGGTATCATTTTCCAGTTGAACACCGATTGATAGTAACTTTTAAATACCAGCCAGTAACGCCTTTGCAAGGCCGAGCGCATGCCATCTTCAAACACGCTAAAACCCATAACGCCGAATGTTGCATGCGTTAAAGCAATGGCTTGTTGTAAATTGAGGCTCCTATTAGCAGTCATTAAATCTTCCACCTGGCAGGCCACATGGTCAGTAATTTCCATTTGCAAGTCGGGCTCCGTAAAGCCCCGCTTAGAGATATAATCTCTGATTTGCTGCAAATCTGTTTTGGAAAGGGTCATGATATCACCGACACATTTAAATCTTCCTGAAAAAGCCTGATAGCGCTCAGGCTGTAAACAGTGTACACAACCGCTGCTAAAGCTAATACCGAGGCATGTATATTGTTAAAAACCATATAGTTTACACCAGTAACCAACTGCGGAACAAACATCAGGCAATTAAATAAACCAAACCCTAAAGTACCGATGTACTCGGCAGCATTTTCTTTAATAGATGCTTTATACCTTTTGCTCCATCGGTTTCTCGGCGCTATTCGGCACCACATGATAAAAGGCGTAATTACTGTACCCATTAAAACCAGCATCATCACTTTGCGCGGCAAATGGTCGGCTGCGTAATAAAATGAGCCTGAAGCTAACAGTGTAAATACAATGAGCGGGAAACGAAAATAGCCTTTCATCAGCTTCCAGAGTTTACCTCTCAATTGCGACTGGATTTTCTTCTGCCTTGATACTTCCAGCTCTTTCAATTTTTCCCAACCTCCAAATTCATTTTTGATAATATCAGCAGCAATTTCGTGCGGCGGCTTTTCGCTGGTTTGGGTATGCTCAATCGAGGTCAGGATGTGGTCATAAAGTTCATCTAAGGTTTCTTTGAATTTTAGATTATGCCAAAGCACTTCCCGTGTGCTTTTTTGCTGCGCCTGCGTAACTATCATTTGGTTTGAGGGTTAAGGTTTAATAATAATTGCAACTGTTCAATAAACGATTGTGCTTCCTGTAATTTAGTAGTTACCTCACGCCCACCCTGGCGGGTTAAACGGTAATATTTACGCACTCGGTTATCTACCACCTCATTAAAAGTCTCCAGCAAGCCTTCGGCTTCCAATTTGTGCAGGGCCGGGTACAGGGCACCTTCCGTAAGCTTGATTTCGCCGGTGGTTAACTCTTTTACCTTTTGCGTTATCTCATAACCATACATCTGCTTGTTATCATCCAAAAGCTTCAGGATGATAGTTTGCAATGTTCCTTTTAACAGCGGGCTGGTGCTCATGCTACAAATATATAATAATTCTATATACATAATAAAATTATGTATCAACAAAACGAACAAAAAAAGCCCCGCCGAAACCGGCAGGGCTCATCTATAATACAGTCAACTAATTACGCATCAATACGAGCGTATTTAGCATTCTTTTCGATAAACTCACGACGCGGGGCTACTTCATCACCCATCAGCATAGAGAAAGTATGGTCGCACTCGGCAGCATTTTCAATGCTGGCCTGGCGTAACGTACGAGTAGCCGGATTCATGGTGGTTTCCCACAATTGTTCAGCGTTCATCTCACCCAAACCTTTGTAACGCTGTACACCTACGCTGTCTTCACGACCGGCACCTTTAAGGCGCTGTATGGCTGCGTTGCGCTGCTCGTCGGTCCAGCAGTATTCAAATTCTTTACCTTTTTTAACCAAATACAACGGTGGCGAAGCAATGTACACATATCCTCTTTCTACCAACTCTTTCATATAACGGAAGAAGAAAGTCAGAATCAAGGTGGTAATGTGCGAGCCGTCCACGTCGGCATCCGTCATGATTACGATTTTATGATAACGCAGCTTGGTTAAATTTAAAGCCTTGTCGTCCTCCGGAGTACCAATGCTTACGCCCAGGGCGGTAAACATGTTTTTAATCTCCTCGTTCTCATAAATCTTATGCTCCATGGCTTTCTCTACGTTCAGGATTTTACCCCTTAACGGCAGAATAGCCTGAAAATCGCGGGCGCGGCCTTGCTTGGCAGTACCACCCGCCGAGTCACCTTCGACTAAGTATATTTCACAAACTGCCGGGTCGCTGTTAGCACAGTCAGCCAGTTTGCCGGGCAAGCCAGAGCCGCTCATCACGCTTTTACGTTGCACCATTTCGCGCGCTTTACGGGCAGCGGCACGGGCGGTCGCAGCTAAAATTACTTTATTTACAATCAGGCGTGCTTCTTTAGGGTTTTCTTCCAGGTAGATGCTTAAAATTTCGCCTACGGCTACGTTTACGGCACCGCTCACCTCACTGTTACCTAACTTGGTTTTGGTCTGTCCCTCAAATTGAGGCTCGGCTACTTTAACCGATATAATAGCGGTTAAACCCTCACGAAAGTCATCGCCGGTAATATCTACCTTAACGTTTTTCAGCAAACCCGACTTATCGGCATAAGCTTTTAAGGTACGGGTTAAGCCCATCCTGAAACCGGCTACGTGCGTACCACCCTCAATGGTGTTGATATTATTAACGTATGAATGCACGTTTTCGGAGTAGGTATCATTATACTGCAAAGCCAGCTCTACCGGGATGCCTTGCTTGGTACCTTCTACATAAATAGGCTCAGGAATGATAGACTGGCGGGTGCCATCTAAAAACTTAACAAACTCTTTTAAACCACCTTCAGAGAAAAACTCTTCGCTCAGCGGCTGGCCATCCTCTTCTACCACGCGCTCGCCGGTTAACGATAAACGGATGCCTTTATTCAGAAACGCCAGCTCGCGCAAACGGGCAGCCAGCGTATCATACTTGTACTCTAAAGTAGTGGTAAAAATTTCCGGGTCGGGCTGAAACCATTGGATGGTACCTGTACGGTCAGACTCGCCGATAGCTTTAACATCAAACAAAGGCTTGCCACGCTCGTACTCCTGGGTAAATATCTTGCCCTCGCGGTGTACCACAGTTTTAACATGGGTTGACAATGCGTTAACACACGATATACCTACACCGTGCAAACCGCCCGAAACCTTATAGGTGTCTTTATCAAATT
>CAJYSL010000136.1 GCA_913777515.1 uncultured Mucilaginibacter sp. | reverse complement strand
TCAATATAGTGGTATAGCGAATCGTTCATGAGCAACTATGCAAATCTAACTATTTTTTTATTTTTTTGTTGAGGCTATAAGCCCGGTTTATATCATGCCTGCACAAGAGCAAATAAGCAAATCATTTCAACACCAGCCCACCGGCCAGCAATTTGAGCTGTTTGGGCGCATACATACTTTTTTAAATACCAATAATGGGTACGAGTGCTTTCTGCTAAGAGGGTATGCCGGTACTGGTAAAACTACGGTGTTGAGTGCTTTGGTTAAAGCTTTAAGGTCGTACGGGCAAAAGGCGGTTTTGCTGGCGCCGACTGGTAGGGCTGCCAAGGTTATCACCGGCTACTCCGGTCGTAAGGCGTTTACCATTCATAAACGTATCTATCGCCGCAAATCTGCCATGAGTATGGACGATTCATTCACGCTGGCTACCAACACGGCCGAAAATACATTATTTATTGTCGATGAGGCATCCATGATATCTGACGAGGCCAATCCCGGCAACCGCGAAACATTGCTTAAAGACCTGATTGACTATGTTTACAATTTTAAAAATTGCAAGTTGATGCTCGTGGGCGATACTGCCCAGTTGCCCCCGGTCGGCTCGGCTATTAGTCCGGCGCTGGATGCCAAAATATTGCAGGAGTATTTTGGGTTGCAGGTATTTAGTTTTGAATTGACGGATGTACTGCGGCAGCAAAAGGACTCCGGTATACTATATAATGTGACTTCAGTGCGGGATATCATCCGCCGCGAAGAAGAGACCTATCCGCAAATAGTGACCAAGGGTTATAAAGATGTTTACCGTATGAGCGGTGAACGGCTGGAAGAAGGTCTGAATTATGCTTACAGTAAATATGGATTCGACAGTACGCTGGTGATTTGCCGGTCGAACAAAAACGCCAATATGTACAACCAGCAGATACGTAACCGCATACTTATGCGCGAGGAGGAGCTGACCGGCGGCGACCAGATTATGATAGTGCGTAACAATTATTTTTGGTTGCAGGAGCACGAAGAAGATAGTACCGGCTTCATTGCCAACGGCGATATTGCCCGCATTAAAAAAGTACGCCGCACTGAGGAAATGTACGGGTTCAGGTTTGCCGATGTGCAGCTGGAATTTATTGATTATGCCGAAGACCCGGTAATTGAGTGTAAGGTTTTGCTGGAAGCATTGTATTCTGACTCGCCGTCGTTACCATCCGACGATCAGAAACGCTTATACTTTGAGGTGATGAAAGATTATGAGCACATTCCCAACCGCCGCGAAAAACTAAAGGAGCTGAAGCTTAATCCGTATTACAACGCGCTGCAAATTAAATTTGCTTATGCCGTAACCTGCCACAAGGCTCAGGGCGGACAATGGGAGGCCGTATTTGTTGACCAGGGTTATCTAACAGACGAAATGGTGAACACCGACTTTTTACGCTGGTTTTATACTGCCTGTACCCGTGCAACCACCGAATTATTCTTGGTTAATTTTAACGAAAAGTTTTACCTGGCGCCCGCTGAGTAAAAATAAAAAAGCATCAATATAGAGGCGTTGTAAAACAAGGGCTTTATATTGATGCTATGTGCTGATGCGAATTTATAAAATACACCATGCAATCAATAATGAGGCTCTTTTAAGCTGAAGAATACGGCTACTGCTAAGTAAACTAAACTGAATGCAGAAGAAACTGTGGTAACTAATGTTTTCATATTGCTTTTAAGTTTATAATTATGTAATTGTATAGCAATATAAGCTCATTTTTGAGGGTAAGTTTAGCGTTGAGATACTTTTGTGAAATTTTTATTTACTACTGCAAAAAAGCCCTCAGCGTTGTAAATAACCACTATTTGCTTTGCTAATTATAATACATTGGCTTTAATTGCATGTTATTTTCAAAAAGAGCTTTTAGTTGTATTTTCGCTCAAGTAAAATATTTTGGTACTAAAAAGCGCGTAAAATCATTGCAAAGGGCATTTTTGCTGATTTTGCATTGTGCAAAGGGCGTCGTCGGGTTAAGAATTCTGTGTAAATAATAAGGTTCGTCCATAAATTTATTGTAGACTTATCTCATGATGCCTTTTGTCAAAGCTTTTCCAACAAAATGAACTCCTGCATTAGTTAACCGATAAACACAAATTACTTTTCAAAACTTGAATTTACTGAAAACCGAATTTTATGGGTGAGCGTTATTCGCAGCATAGTTGGATGCGGATGGTTAGTTGACTGAATAAAAGGCATATGATTTTTGAAGTCAAAGACAAAATGTCGCTCAAAATCAAAATTGGCTGACTTTTTAGCATCTTTTTAGCTGTGGCAAATAGTTTGAATACAATAGTGTACCATGAATTTTAACAACTTTACCATCAAAGCCCAGGAAGCTGTACAAAAGGCTTCTGAAATAGCAACCGGTAATCAGCAACAGGCCATTGAAAATGCGCATTTGTTGAAAGGTTTGTTACTGGTTGATGAAAACGTAATCAGCTATTTATTAAAAAAGCTGAACGTTAACATTAGCCGCTTGAACGACACTTTGGATAAGCAGATTGAGTCTTTTCCTAAAGTGAGCGGCAGCAACGTTTATTTATCATCTAACACCAATACTGCGTTGCAAAAAGCGCAGAGTTACTTAAAAGAATTTAAAGACGAGTTTGTATCGGTTGAGCATATCCTGTTAGGTATTTTAGCCGTAAGCGATAAAACCAGCAGCGCCCTCAAAGATTATGGCGTTACCGAAAAAGATTTAAAAGCAGCCATTGTTGCCCTGCGCGGCGACAGCAAGGTAACCGACCAGAATGCCGAGGCTACCTATAATGCATTAAACAAATATGCCCGTAACCTGAACGAGTATGCCGAATCTGGCAAGCTCGACCCGGTGATAGGCCGCGACGAAGAAATTCGCCGTGTGATACAAATCCTGTCGCGCCGTACTAAAAATAATCCGGTGCTGGTAGGTGAGCCGGGTGTGGGTAAAACTGCCATTGCCGAGGGTATAGCCTTCCGCATCATTAAAGGCGATGCGCCCGAAAATCTGAAAACCAAAACCGTATACTCATTAGATATGGGTGCACTGGTAGCAGGTGCAAAATATAAAGGTGAGTTTGAAGAACGCCTGAAAGCGGTAGTCAACGAAGTAATTAAAAGCGATGGCGAGATTATCTTGTTCATCGACGAGATACATACGCTGGTAGGCGCCGGTGGGGGCGAGGGTGCGATGGATGCTGCGAACATCCTGAAACCTGCTTTGGCCCGTGGGGAGTTGCGCGCTATTGGTGCAACAACCTTAAACGAGTACCAAAAGTATATTGAAAAAGATAAAGCTTTAGAGCGCCGTTTTCAGCGAGTACTGGTAGATGAGCCGGATGCGGCTGATGCCATCTCTATTTTGCGCGGATTGAAAGAACGCTACGAGGCGCATCATAAGGTGCGTATTAAAGACGAAGCGATTATTGCTTCGGTAGAGATGTCGCAACGTTATATTGCCGACCGCTTTTTACCGGATAAAGCCATTGACTTAATGGACGAGGCCGCTTCTAAACTGCGTTTAGAAATGAACTCGGTGCCTGAGGCAGTTGATGAGTTGGAACGCCGTATAATGCAGCTGGAGATTGAGCGTGAAGCTATCAAACGCGAAAATGACGATTACAAAGTAAAATCATTGAGCGAGGAAATTGCCAATCTTTCGGCCGAACGCGATTCGCTGCGTGCCAAATGGCAGAGTGAAAAAGATTTGGTAGACGGCATCAACTTAAAAATTGAAGCCATTGAGGCCTACAAACTGGAAGCCGAACAGGCCGAACGTGCAGGTGATTATGGTAAGGTAGCCGAATTGCGCTACGGTCGTATCCGCGAAGCGCAGGAGGAAGTTGAAAAACTAAAAGCTGCTCTGAAAGAAAACCAAACCGATAGCCGCATGCTGAAAGAGGAGGTTACTGCCGACGATATTGCCGGCGTTGTTTCCCGCTGGACCGGTATCCCGGTATCTAAAATGATTCAGAGCGAGCGCGAAAAGCTACTGCACCTGGAAGAAGAACTGCACAAACGTGTAGCCGGTCAGGAAGAGGCCATTGAGGCTATCAGTGATGCGATACGCCGTAGTCGGGCAGGTTTGCAGGATAAACGCCGCCCAATTGGTTCGTTCATCTTTTTAGGTACTACCGGTGTGGGTAAAACCGAGTTGGCTAAAGCACTGGCCGAGTTCTTATTCAACGATGAGCAAAGCATGGTGCGTATTGATATGTCGGAGTACCAGGAACGCCACGCCGTAAGCCGCCTGATTGGTGCGCCTCCGGGCTACGTAG
>CAJYSL010000135.1 GCA_913777515.1 uncultured Mucilaginibacter sp. | reverse complement strand
TAGGCAGTAGAATCATCCACCACAAAATAAACTTTGTTCGGGCCTTCAAACACATCATAATATGCCTTAGCCAGCTTGCGGTCAATGTCAGTTTGTTTGTAACCTGCTAATTTGAAAAAATTGACATATTCTGCCGACTGTTTGGATTGCTCCGCACCGTGACGTTTGCCCTTGTTCCCACTTTGCCCATAAAGCATATGGGCCATCATTATAAAAGTTAAGCTCAACCACTTTCTCATACTCAAAATTTCACTTACTCTATGCGGATAATTTTAGTGCTTTACTAATAAACCTAAGCCTAACTTTTTTTATTAATGATGGTTATATATTTCATTAACTTAGCCATTATAAACCTGCATCATGACACTCGCTTTCTTAAACATTGGCCCTATCGAAATAGTAATCATTCTGGTTATTGCCCTGTCTGTAATCATCGCAATTGGTAATTATGGCAAGCATACTGCACTTGGTTATAGCGGCTCTGTTTTATTAGCTGTTCTTGCTACGCCACTTACTGCATTTATTGTGATAAGTATTTTAAGGCTCCGAAAACCAGCTTAATCTTTCAAACCAGCAAAATCAGTTGCTGATGTTTTTGCCGCCAGCTGCAGACATTTAATCTGAATGTTATTGGCCATTCCTTTCGGGAATTTCACAAACACATCGTGTTGACCGATTACTGTACCATCTATTGCTGCCGAAAACGTTTGATAATCATTTTTACCGGTAGGCTTAATTTGCATTTTGGCAATACGCTTGCCGCCTTGCAGGTCATCCACCCATATCTCAACCTGGCCGGCAGTTTGGCAAGCGGCTTGCAGCGTAATGTTCGAAGACTTTTGCTTACCAAAATCGGCTCCGGCAATCATAAACCATCCGCCCATATCACTGGTGTTAGTTACCGATTGGTCGGCCAGCTTTTTTACGCCATAAAAATTGTTCATGCCAACGGCCGGAATTTCAGAAAACGCATCTTTATAAGTAAAACAATCAAAAGCTGCCTTTTTGCCCTCGGCAAACAACCCCACGCTAGTACCTACCCACGAGTTAAAATTGGGTTGTGTCTTATCCAGGTTTACGGCACTCACCGGCGCTCCTAAACTTGTCCAGTTTTTACCGTCGTTACTAAAATATCCGGTGAGCTGATGCGCATAGCGTTGCAATTTTAGCCACACGGTATTACCCGTGTTGTTGGCTACTGAGCGTACGGCAGTATCCATCTGTAAAGTAATTTTTTTACCGCCGTCAAAACCGGTATACAGTTTCACCATCACTTTCTGGTCGCCATTGGTTAAATAAAAACCCGCCTTTTCGCCGGCTTTCACCGCATCCAGATCTACCTTGGTAATTACTGTATAGTAATGGTCAATCTCTTTTTGCATCAAATGGCTGCGGCTGGTATCGGGCATTAACGTTACCCATCCTTTGCGGTCGGTAAGCGAATATTGGGTTGATGCTTTTTTTGTTAAGAAATGCCAGTTTAAATCCAGTTCAGATTTGTCGAAATCATCCGAAGCACCACGCCGCCATGGGATACCACCTTGGGGCAAGTTGGGTTTTACAATAGGCTGCGTAGTTGGTGCCATGCCCCACGGCCTGTCGCCTTCCCAAATAACCGGGTATAGCGCCGTTTGCCGGCCCGAGCCGGCCCAATCGTTGCCATCGTATTTTTCATAGCTCTGCCCTATCGTCCACCAGGTACCATCGGCCAATTGAACAGGCGCTGCGATGTGATTAGGTCTTCTGAAACCGACTTCATTATCGGTAATGGGCTTAAAAAAGTTGCCTAAACGTTCCCACTTGGTCGAATCGGCGGTTAAAGCTGAACCTTTGAGCACATATTGTCCGCCGGACACGTCGCCTGCCGGAAAATAATAATAAAAGCCGTTGCGCTTACACATTACCGGGCCTTCGGCCCAGCTATATTGCAGCTTGGCATTTACCCAATCCATATTTATCACTTTATCGGTTAGCTGGCCATCTTTGCCTAAAGCCTGCAAACGATTTACTTTTTGGCCATTTTTGATAACCATGTAAGGCTTGCCGTCGTCGTCCACAAAAATAGAGTTATCATAACCGAGCGGTCCGGTTTCAGGGTTTGATTTTACCTGCACCGGGTCTGACCATGGTCCTTTAGGCGATGGCGCCTTGCTAAACCACTGACCACCGGCCGAAAAATAAATCCAGTAAGAACCGTAAAAATAAGTGATAGCCCCCTGCCATATACCTGCTGATGGGCGGTCGGTTACCCAGGCAGCTTTTGAAGCCGGCAAAACGCGACTGATGATTTCCCAATGCACCAAATCTTTAGAATGGTAAATGGGCAGGTATGGATTAAAGTGAAACGTAGAACCACAATGATAAAAATCGTCGCCTACTTTAAGTAAAGTTGGGTCGGGATGGTCGCCGGGCAGTACCGGGTTTACATAAGTTTTAACAGACTGGTAAAAAGCCTGATTATTTTGTTGCTGCGCCGATGCCGAGAACGACAAGCCAAGCGTGATGAGGCCTACAAAAGAGCGACAAATTTTATTAGTCATTATTTAAATAATAGTCTTGGTGGTTTACAGAAGCGGGAATAAATCTGTTGTTTATAAATGTTCAAAATAAGTCCGGCCGTTTTACCGGATAACTAAACAATTCAACGTGATTACCTTATTTTCAAAAGTAATTTTGATGAAATAAGCAGTGCTAATACGTTTGTGCATGTTTAGGGTATAAATGTTCAAAGCATCGTTATATAAAAAGCCTGTTTTGAGCACCTGTAGCATAAATGTTTTTACGATATAGGTAATTTGTTAAAAGAGGGACAACACCCTTAAAAAATGATTATGAAAACCTGCAACCTGTTTGTGAGTTAAGTAGTGGGTTTATTTTAACACACCACGGTAAAAAGCAGAAAAAACAACCTGCCTGCACCGTGATAAATATTACGTTTGGCGATGAATGTTTTGATAACGCGGGTATTACCACAAAAAGGATTGGACTTACTTGAGAAGGCAGGTTGTAATGTTACGCAGTATACCGAAAAACGAGAACTCAGCCCTGCTCAGCTCATTGAATTGTGCCAGGGTCAGGATGTATTGCTGAGTTCGGGACCAAACATTATCGACGAGGCCTTTTTAAAAGCATGTCATCACTTAAAAGGTATCGCTTTATTAAGTGTGGGATATGATAAGGTAGACTTGAAAACTGCTACCCAATACGGCATCCCGGTAAGTAATACGCCCGATGTAATTACCCAAACTACGGCCGATACGGCTTTTTTACTGATGCTGGCCGTAGCACGCAACGCCTTTGCCATGAGCCGGAGTATTGCGCAGGGCGAATGGCAATTTTACGACCCTACCGCTCATTTAGGGCAGGATTTATATGGCAAAACCCTGGGTATTTTTGGCATGGGCCGGATTGGCTCTGACCTGGCAGCCAAATGCAAGGCTTATTTCGGGATGAAGATTATTTACCACAACAGAAAACTAAAGGCAGAAGCCGAACAGCAACTGGGAGCACAATATGTTTCTTTTGATGAATTGCTGAGGCAAAGCGATGTGTTGTCAGTACACACCGACCTTTCTGCCGAAACCAAAGGAAAGTTTAACTGGGACGCCTTTGCAAGGATGAAGCCATCAGCTATTTTCGTGAATACCGCACGGGGTGGTATCCATCAAGAAGAAGATTTAATTGAGGCACTTCAAAACAAAATCATTTGGGGTGCGGGTCTGGACGTAACTAACCCAGAACCCATGGATAAAAACAACGCGCTGCTGCAGATGCAAAATGTTTGCGTTTTACCGCACATTGGTTCAGCTACGGCAGGCACGCGGGATGCCATGGCCGTCAAAGCCGCCGAAAATGTGATTGCCGCTGTAAAAGGACAACGTATGCCTAACATACTTAACCCGGAAGTTTATCAGGAACAAAATGTTTAATGAATAGTCCCTAATTCTTTTTTCTAAGCCTTTTGAAGTTGCCAGGTGATGTTTTTAGCTGCGTGTACACTTGTTATAAATAAGTGTACATTTTAAAATATCCTGCTATGGACAACCAAAAACTGATTGAACAGGCTTACCAGGCATTTAATAACCGAGAGATTGACATTTTGCTGCAAATGATGCATCCGGACGTTAAATGGCCCAAGGCATGGGAAGGCGATTATGCTTACGGGCATGATGAGGTAAAGGCCTATTGGCAACGCCAGTGGAAAGAGATTAATCCTAAAGTAACGCCTATGGATTTTGTGGAGAGAACCAACGGAACCATAGCGGTGCAAGTTGACCAGTTAGTTAAAGACTTGGATGGTAATGTATTATTCGATGGCAAAGTAAAACACGTTTACACTATTGAAGATGGCCTTATACAACAAATGGATATCGAGCAATACTAAGCGAATTTACTTTTAAAAGCTACAGATAACAATTGAAATACCTGCCCGCATTTTAAAATTAGAAATGCAATGAATTATAGTCATCACTCGGCATATCTGTCAATAGCTCCAATCATGCTTCAACTGAAATATAGAATCCATCAACATCCATTTTTCACCGGGCTTGGCACCAGGTAGCGCCTGCTGGTATTTCCACATCAAATCTTCCCACTCCTGCACTTTAGCATTACCGGCGTCCATTGCAGCTTTTTTCTCGAACGAAAATTCATCGCTCACCTCCATAATCATAAATAATCTGTTTTTAAACCGGTAAATTTCCATCTGCAATATGCCCGATGTGGTAATGCTTTCCAATATTTCAGGCCAAACTTTGTGGTGATGTTCTTCATATTCGGCAATCAGGCTGTCATCGTTGATTAAATCAAGTGTTAAGCAATATCTTTTCATATAAAATAAGATGTTTACAAGCAGTCGTTGCCCTACCAAAATTCATCGGAACAAAGCAACCTTTTAAAGGAGCAATTATAAGCAACTCGACACGATATTTTGTATTATTGGTAAGTGACTGTTAAAGCTACCACTACTGACTTGTCATCACAGATTAGCGAAAACGAATCTATTCGGCCCAAAGCATTTGACATAAACCAAGAGCCGTTGAGGAAACCAACTATACACTGCATAACGAGCAAGCTAACTTTGTACAATTATTACATTCTACACGACAAATGCTTACCATTTTATCATTTTATAAATAAAAAATTGGCGAAAATTACATTTTGAGGCTTTGAAATATGATTTTTGGCATTGATCTTTCGTCTTTATATAACCTTTTCACTCATTTTTTAATAGTTCGTAAAAATTTTGTCGAATAGAGGCACAAGTTTTACATTCATTACTCGTTTTTGCTAGCATCATTGCAAAAACAAACCTCTCATTAACTCCAAAATTCAATTTAAAACGAAAACTTCTTAATTTTTTTTAAAAGATATTTTGTTTTCATAAACTATTTCATTTACTTAGACCATTATAGACAGCCATTATTTTTACGTTATCTTAAAAAAAAATTTTTGTTAATTATTTGATAATCAGTGCTTAATTAATCAATCATTAAATAAGTAAACTTTAGCTGGCACATCAAAGAGTAACAAATTAGATACAAAAACAGTGACTGTTAGCTTCAACACTAACTGCATATTGATTTTTATACTTAAAAAAATTCACCGCGGTTATTATTGAACTGGCAACTAAAACGTTTAAGCACTACTATCAACAAACCAACTAAATAAACAACCAAATCAGCCGTGCATGAATAAAACCTAACACTCCTCCTGCATTAGTAAAGCTTTGTACAGCAACCTCTTGCAAGCCTTAAATGGCCCCATCCACTATTTAACTAAGTTGATTAAAGTCATTAAACAATTAATGTATAAGTATGAAATTTACGAAGCCCC
>CAJYSL010000134.1 GCA_913777515.1 uncultured Mucilaginibacter sp. | reverse complement strand
GTAAAAACTTACTTAGTTAACTCTGGTGTTGAAGCTCGTCGCTTAAAAACAAAAGGTTTAGGTGAAACTAACCCAATTGCTGATAACTCAACTGAAGAAGGACGCGTAATGAACCGTCGTGTTGAGTTCAAACAATAATTTTTAAATAAATTTGAACTTGAAAAAGGCTCCGGATAACCCGGAGCCTTTTTTTATTAACTTTGTTTTATGTACTTCTTCCGAAAAAAAGACGCGAACCGTCCGTCCAGTTTTAATTTGAAGGTGATGCATATCATTAATGCAATTGCTATCACCATGTTTTTACTGGGTATCATCTGGAAGTTGATTGACTGGTTTATCCTGAAAAAGTAATGAGCACAATTATCAATACCCCCAACGCACCTGCCCCTATTGGCCCATACAACCAAGCGGTTATGGCAGGTAATATGCTTTTTGTATCTGGCCAGATAGCCTTAGACCCGCAATCGGGCGAATTGCTGATAGCAGACCTGACTACCGAAACCAACAAGGTACTCGAAAACATCAAAGCCATTTTGACAGAAGCCGGTCTGGACTTTAGCCATATTGTAAAAACCAGCATCTTTTTAAAAGACATGGGCGATTTTGCCCGCGTTAACGAAATTTACGGTTCTTATTTTACCGGCAACTACCCAGCCCGCGAAACCGTACAGGTAGCTGCCCTGCCTAAAAACGTGAACGTTGAAATTTCGGTTATTGCATACAAGGGCTAACCGGCTACTTTAATTTAAACCTTGAACGCATCGGTATTTCAAACCCCTGTTGATTATTTAAAAGGAGTAGGCACAGCAAGGGCCGAGGTACTTAAAAAAGAGCTTGGCATTTTCTCTTACGAAGATTTGCTGAAGCACTATCCTTTTAAATATATTGACCGCACCCGCTTTTACAAAATCAGGGATATACAGCCTGAGCTGCCGTATGTGCAGGTGATTGCGCGTTTAACCCATAAAGAAATACTGGGAGATAAGCGTACTAAGCGGTTAATTATACAGGCGCAGGATGATACCGGCGTAATGGAACTGGCCTGGTTTCAGGGAATCAAATGGGCCGAAAAAAGCCTGAACATTGGCAAGGCCTACATTATATTTGGTAAGCCTGGATTGTTTAATGGCAAAGCGCAGATGGCCCACCCCGAAATGGAGCCGTACTCGCCCCAAACACTGAAGGGAAAAGGCAACCTTACCTTACAACCCGGTTATAACTCTACCGAAAAACTGAAAAGCTTTTCGTTGGATAGCAAGGGGCTACAAAAGCTGATTAGCATTTTGCTGGAGCAGCATGCCAAAGACATTCAGGAAAACCTGCCCCAATACGTTTTACAAAAGTTCAGGCTCATTAACCGGGTTGATGCTTATCGTAATATTCATTTTCCCGAAAGTCCGGAATTGCTTTATGAAGCACAACGCCGTTTAAAGTTTGAAGAACTTTTTTTAATACAGCTACGCCTGCTTAAAAACAAACTGCTCCGTACCCATAAGTTTAAGGGGAATGTGTTTGATAAGGTAGGCCAATACTTCAATACTTTTTATCAGGAAAAAATTCCTTTCCCGCTTACTAATGCTCAAAAGCGGGTACTTAAAGAAATAAGGCTGGACACCCAGCGCGGTGTACAGATGAACCGCTTGCTGCAGGGCGATGTGGGTAGCGGCAAAACCGTGGTGGCCTTGATGAGTATGCTGCTGGCTATTGATAACGGTTTCCAGACTTGTATGATGGCCCCTACCGAAATTTTGGCTAACCAACACTATCTTTCGGTAAAGCAACTGGTGGGCGATGATTTTGTAGAGGTTGCACTGCTTACCGGCTCCACCAAAAAGAAAGAGCGCAACGTTATTCATGAAAAGCTGTTGAATGGCGAGCTTAAAATTTTGATAGGTACGCATGCCCTTATTGAGGATGCCGTGCAATTTAAAAACCTGGGCTTTGTAGTGATTGATGAGCAACACCGCTTTGGTGTTGAGCAGCGCGCCAAGCTATGGCGCAAGAATGTTATACCGCCGCATGTTCTGGTGATGACAGCTACCCCCATCCCCAGAACGCTAGCCATGACATTATACGGCGACCTGGACGTATCTGTCATTGACGAATTGCCGGCCGGACGTAAACCGATTGAAACGCTGCATTTTTACGAGAGCCAGCGGCTGCAAATGTTCGGCTTTATTAAACGTGAGATTGCATTAGGCCGTCAGGTTTATGTGGTGTATCCTTTGATACAGGAAAGCGAAAAGCTGGATTTGAAAAACCTGATGGATGGTACCGAAACGCTGTCGCGCGAGTTCCCGCTGCCGCAGTATCGCATTAGTGTGGTACATGGTAAACTGTCGGCTGCGGATAAAGATTTTGAGATGCAGCGCTTTGTTAAAGGCGAAACACAGTTGATGGTAGCCACTACGGTAATTGAAGTAGGTGTAAACGTACCCAATGCCTCGGTGATGATTATTGAAAATGCCGAGCGTTTTGGCCTGTCGCAATTGCACCAGTTACGCGGACGGGTAGGCCGGGGCGCCGAGCAGTCGTACTGTATTTTGATGAGCAGCCAGAAATTAAGCCGCGAAGGCAAAATCAGGCTCGAAACCATGGTGAAGACAAATAACGGGTTCGAAATATCGGAGATTGACCTGCAACTGCGCGGCCCGGGTAACATTGAAGGCACCCAGCAAAGCGGCGTGCTCGATTTAAAACTGGCCGACTTAGCAACAGACCAGGAGATTTTGTTATTAGCCCGCAAAACGGTGGAAGAGATTTTTGCCCACGACCCACAGCTGTCGCTGCCCGAAAACCAGGTACTACAGCAAGCCTTTCAGGCTAAAAGTGGTGGTTTAAGTTGGGATAAGATTTCCTAATTGCTATCTTAACGGCATTAACACAAATACTTTTCATGAAATTAAAAGCTATCGCTTTCTCCGTGCTTGCGGCATTGGGCCTGTCTTGTTCTGCGCAGGCGCAAACTGATTCGGTAATGATGCGCAAAATTTTTGATGAAGCTTTGGTCAATGGCCAATGCTACGAAAACCTGCGTTACCTATGCAAAAAAATTGGTCCGCGTTTAAGCGGCTCGACCGGTGCACAAAAATCAGTGGAATGGAGCAAAAAGCTGATGGAAAGTTATGGGTTTGACCGGGTTTACCTGCAGGAAGTAATGGTACCGCACTGGGTACGCGGCGAAAAAGAGCAAGGCTATATTGTTACCGGTACCAAACGTACACCGATTGCCTTAGCTGCCTTGGGTATGTCGGTGGCTACCCCAAAAACAGGTATCACTGCTGAGGTTATTGAATTGCATAGTTTAAAAGAACTCGAAACGCTTGGCGAAGCTAAGATTAAAGGTAAGATTGTATTTTTTAACAGGCCGTTTGATGAACGTTTTATTGAAGCCGGAACCGCATACGGTACTGCCGGTGACCAGCGCAACGCGGGTCCGGGCGCAGCATCAAAATATGGTGCAGTGGCGGTCATCGTTCGTTCGCTAACCTCTGCCCTGGATAACTACCCGCATACCGGGGGTACCAGTTATGGTACAAACAAGCCTATTCCGGCGGCAGCCATTTCTACCATAGCTGCCAATCAGCTTAGCGCAATTCTGCAACAACACCAAAGCGGCCCGGTAAAATTCTATTTGAAAACCAATTGTCAGTCTTTACCCGATGTGTTGTCGTATAATGTAATCGGCGAAATCAAAGGTTCGGAAAACAACAATAAATACATTACCGTTGGCGGGCACTTAGATTCGTGGGATTTGGCAGAAGGCGCACATGACGATGGTACTGGCGTAATGCAATCGGTAGAGGTTTTGCGTATTTACAAAGCTTTAGGTTACAAACCTAAAAACAACATAAGGGCCGTATTTTTCATGAACGAAGAAAACGGGCACAAAGGTGGTTTAAAATATGCAGAACAAGCCTTAAAAGATAAAGAAGAACACATTGCCGCCTTAGAAACCGATGAAGGCGGCTTTACCCCACGCGGCTTTAGCTTTGACCACGCCACACCGGCTTTTATAACCGGCATTAACCGGCAGTGGAAAAAACTGTTTGAACCTTACGAGGCCGACCGCCTGGTAGCCGGAGGCAGCGGTACAGACATTGGGCCGTTAAGAGAAACGCACCCAAAAGCGATGCTTATCGGTTTCCGTCCCGACTCGCAACGTTACTTTGATGTGCACCACACGCCTAATGATGTGTTCGAAAACGTTAACAAGCGCGAACTGGAATTGGGTGCAGCCTCGATAGCATCACTGATTTACTTGATTGACCAGCACGGCTTAAATTTTTAAGCTTCGACAACTTCATGATATTAACGAGCCAGGGTTTACACTTTGGCTCGTTTCATTTTAGTTGAACAGGTAGAACAAATTAACCTATCTTGCCCGTACTATTTACCTTTTTTAG
>CAJYSL010000133.1 GCA_913777515.1 uncultured Mucilaginibacter sp. | reverse complement strand
ACAAAGTGATGCCACCAGCGTGGGTGATGCGGCAGTTGTTTAAGCAGGGTATCACATACCAGCACCCTGACTGGAAAATCGGGCTGAGCGGGGTCCATCACTACCAGCGACACGCCGAAGTGCCCTTCTTGCGGCGAGTGACGGCTGTAAATTACAAAATACTGCAGCTGAGTTTCCCCAACGTCGTGCATCGCCGCAGTGCTTGCCTTTACATCGTGTAGCCGGTCTTCTAAATAGCCATATTCGAACAAAATAGTGAGTTGCTCTGCAGTTTTAGCCTTACAGCGTTTACTCAATTCATCAAACACATTGTTATTGGCCGAGCGGCTGGTAAAATGGTTGCCGCTGTTGTAGCGAAGCTCTTCCGAATCAACAGGGTAGGTGGTAATGTCTGCATCATCCCCTGTTTCGGTTTGCTTATTGGGTTGTATAAAACGAAAAGGTACGTGCATCAACTCACTGTCCATCCGGCGCGCCAGATTGTAAATGCGACGTTCGGAGGGCGACAGTAAAGGGTCGCCGCTTTCAACATCAAAATACACCTCGTTAATCCCGCGACCTAAATGAGCCGCAATCTGCGGAACTTTAATAAGCTGCTGCAAGGGATGAGGCGTGTTGAGGAAAAAATCGCGCAGGGCATCTTCTGCAAGATACTCCAGCAACGGGCGCTCAAAACGCAACAGCGTTTTATCCTCTTCCTGCTGCACCCAGGTGCGCAAAAACTGATGCATTTCCTGCTCAAAACCGAGGTTGGCTGCCAGCGCTTTCGCTTCAGCACACGTACATAAGTTGTTCAATTAGTTTAAGGGGAACACAATTAGATGTGAGCTACCAAAGATAATATTTTCCGGAAATTTTGCACTATATAAATAATTGTGTCACCAGTATTTTACTTGCGAAAGACATAAATGCTCCTACCTTAATTATCGTATTGATTTAATGTAAGTTAACAATGTTATCTCACTTTATTTATTAACAATTATTTCATCATAACACATTCTTAAAAGCTATACTTCGTGAAGTAATTGATGAGGTAAATTAGAATAAAACATCAGATGTTTAAAATAAACATCATATATTTGCATGGTTATTAAAAATTGATGAGCGTAAAAGAAAAATTGGGCGAAAAAACAATCAGGCAAATCCGGAACGATATCGTTAACGGAAAGTTTAAAGCGGGCGAAAAAATCCCTGCCGAGGCTGAGCTGATGAAGCTATATAACGTTGGGCGGTCTACCATACGCGAAGCCATAAAAACGCTTTCTGTGGCGGGTGTACTCAAGGTACAGCAAGGGTCGGGCACCTTTGTAAATACCCACGTAAATTTAGAAACTATTGACGAAAGATTACGCCGCGCTAACTTTGACGAGATTAATGCGGTTAGAGCTTTGCTCGAAAATGAAATTGCGGGTCTGGCAGCTCAATACAGGTCCGACAGCCAGGTTGAAGAAACACAGCAATGCCTGGCCGCGCGGAAACAAGCGATATTGAGCGAAGACCCGCAAGCCTGTATTGAAGCAGATATTGCTTTTCACTTAGCCATAGCACGGGCATCAGGCAATTCAGTATTGGCCGATTTGTATCAAAGTTTCACTGTGATTATCCGCGATTTTTTTTCGCGCCGCGAAACGCAGGGTATCAGTCATTTTGCCATGAGCCATTACCTGCACGAATCACTGTATAAGGCTATACGCGATAGCAATGCAATACAAGCCCGTCAAATCACTCAGGATATACTGGATAATAACTATTAAAATTCAAATCATGACTATACTATCATTTTCTCTCATACTGCTCGCCGGTGCTTACCTGGCTGGCCTGGTTGGCTCTCTTACCGGTTTAGGTGGTGGGGTGGTGGTTATACCGCTGCTTACGCTGGTTTTTCAGGTTGATATTCGTTATGCCATCGGCGCTGCTTTACTTGCCTCTATCGCTAATTCGTCGGGCGCAGCAAGCGCGTACGTCAAGGAGGGTATAACTAATATACGCCTGGGGATGTTTTTAGAAATTGCCACTACCATTGGCGCTGTCATCGGCGCTGTGCTGGCTGTGTATACACCTACCAATACTATTGCCATACTGTTTGGTGTTATTTTACTGTTTTCGGCAGCAATGACTTTACGCCGTAAAAACCAGGAAGCGTTGACCGAAGGCAGCCGACTGGCCGATGTTTTAAAATTAAACGGCAGTTACCCGACTAAAAATGGGGAGGTGCATTACAAACTTAAAAACGTAGGTGCCGGGTTTTCTATTATGACGGTGGCGGGCGTGTTGTCTGGCTTGTTGGGCATCGGCTCAGGTGCACTTAAGGTATTGGCTATGGATTCGGCCATGCGTATCCCATTTAAAGTGAGCACTACCACCAGTAATTTTATGATAGGGGTAACCGCAGCGGCCAGTGCCGTGGTTTATCTGCAGCGCGGTTATATGGACCCGGCCATTGCCTTCCCGGTGGTGCTGGGCGTGTTAGGCGGTGCATTCACCGGCTCAAAGCTGCTTACCCGTATGGACCCCAAAGTGCTCAAGTATATCTTTTGCGTGGCAATTACGTTTGTGGCCGTCGAGATGATGTACAACGGGTTTAATCACAAATTTTAATAAGCTTTAAGCAAGGATAATCATGAAAAAAGTAAAAGGCCTATTGGCCGACCACGATATTGAAGTAATTGTAGGCACGCTGTTACGCTATGGTGTAATGACTGCGAGTGCGATTGTACTGTTAGGCGGCATTTATTTTTTAATACAGCACGGGCAGGCTCCGGTGCCCTCTTATCACCATTTTGCAGGCGAGAGTATAGGCTATACAACGTTTTCAGGTATTTTGCATGGAGCAATGGCTTTGCAGGCCAAAGCAATTATACAATTAGGCGTGATAGTGCTTATTGCCACGCCAATTCTACGTATCTTATTTTCGCTGATAGGTTTTACGCTCGAAAAAGATAAGCTATACGTAGTCATCACCTTAGTGGTGCTATGTGTGATACTGCTGAGCACCTTTGGCGGCCTAAAAATATAACATTAAAAAGCCCGGCGATTTTAGCCGGGCCCTTTAAAATCAACATCATTGTATCAGCACAGTATACAGGTATGACTAATAAACATGTTTAGGGTTTAATTAGAAAGTATTGAGTTTTTATTTGGTGCAATTAGAATCTACGAATGGTCGTTTGTTATTATGAAGACCTCTCCATGATATTGATGATGTTATTTATATAACCAAGCTCCAGTGACCGACCAAATTTATCGCGAATTTTTATACAGGTGTTTTGAATTTTTTATCGTAGCTAACATTATTCACCCAGGCAAGCATTAAGAATGCAACAGAAATGACTTTTTAAAATATTGATTATGAGTTGCATTGAAAATTTATACTGAGCTTTTTTTGAGTTTGTGTTTGTTTTGGCACGACCTTGGTTGTAGGTTAGACACCAAAACAAAAAACATTATGAAAGCATCAACCAACAGCACCGTTATTTTAAAAGCCCTGGATCTGGAATTAAAAGCGCTTTTACAAAAAGAATTGGCTCAATTTAAGGCTGAGCGTAACCAAGCAACTCAACAGGCAGTTTCTTCAAAGCGCGCTGCCTGATCTACATATATTTCTATCTACCCTATGAAACAGAAAGAGCTCCATGCGGAGTTCTTTTTTTTTATCTAAGTTTTCAGCCAAAAAAACATGATTTGTAGTAATAGGAAGAACGCATCTTTTATATTTATTCATACGTCAAAAAGCATGAAACATCACAACTTATTTTCAATCAATAATTTAGGCTTGTAAATACCTTTTTTCTCGTAAACTTCCTTATTCATATCAAAATGTAATCGCGACATCCAGTTCAAATAAGACTCTATGGGTTCGAGCCCGATGTCCTTTCGACGGTTATTAACGGCCAAGCTATCCTGCAATGGACGCGGAACAGCTTGACAGCTGTCTAAGCGATATTGAAGCTGGGTTCCGTATAGCTGCTTTTGGCCAGTATTAATTAGTACCCTGTCCGTTAAGTAAGCATAGTTATTAGCGTCAGCGTTGTGCTTAGCCAATTCAGCCTTCATCAATTTTAACACTTTTTGCTGAAACGGCACATCTTTATCGCAGTGTTGTACCATCAGCCAAAAATTATTACTTCCCTTTTTGCCTACTAAATCATATCCCGGAAAACCGTACCGTTTTAATACGCCTTTTAAGCGTTGCTCATTTAAATTAAATACGCTGTCTTTGTAGTGTTGCGTTTGCCACGCACCTTTTACACCGGCAGCAGTTTGGTCAAGTTCTGCCCATTTAGCCAAACTGTCGGCAAGGGGTTGGTTAGGTTTCTTTGATTGCGCTTGAGTGCTTATCAGGTTTGCAAAAATAAAACAAAGTGAAAGGAGTACATTTCTCATAAACGGCAGAGGATTTAGGTGTTGTAATTTCAGTGTTATCAAACTTAAGCATTAAAACCATGAAATTTATTCGTCGGAGCAAACTCATCTAAAGCAAGGGCATAAATTTTTCAGTTTTACAGATAAACTTTGCTATCTATGACTTTTATTTTACGCGTTATGAAAAGTTTTAGAGTTAGCCGTATTGCCGGTTTGTTGCTGCTGACTTCGGCATTGAGTTTTACCGCCGGGGCACAAACAGCTAAACAGCCGGTAGACTATGTAAACCCGTACATTGGTAACATCAGCCACTTGCTGGTGCCTACTTACCCCACGGTTCATTTGCCTAACAGCATGCTGCGGGTGTATCCTGAGCGCGAAAATTTTACCGGCAATACCATTAAAGGTTTGCCTCTGATGATTACCAGTCACCGCGGTAGTTCTGCTTTCAGCCTAAGCCCGTATCAGGGAGCGGTATCTGGTATCAAAAGCGCTATTGATTACGGGTACGATAACGAAATCATCAAACCCTACTTTTACCAGGTCGACCTGGACGACTATAATATCAACGTGCAGTATGCACCTTCGCACCAATCGGGCATTTACCAAATGCGGTTTAATAACAACGACTCGGCACCTTACCTGATTTTCGATACCCAGGATGGCGGACTTACCGTAGCGGGCAATACCGTAAGCGGCTACCAATTGCTGGACAATAACACAAAGGTTTACATTTATGCTGAAACTGATTTAAAGCCTGAAGCCGCCGGAGAAGTAAAGGGTGAAAGCATAAATACCGCAAGCCAGACCGTACAGGGTAAAAATGCCTTTGTAACGTTTAAGTATGCCGCTAAAACACCGGTGATTAAAGTGCGCTATGGTGTATCTTTTATAAGTGTTGAGCAGGCTAAAGCAAACCTTGCCCGCGAAATAAAAAACTATGACTTGAAAGCCGTTGCCGAGCAGGGCCGCCAGGTTTGGAATAATACGTTGAGCAAAATTGCGGTGCAAGGTTCGGACGAAAACGCTAAAACGATTTTTTATACCTCGCTTTACCGCACTTACGAGCGGATGATTTGCATATCAGAAGATGGCCGTTATTTTAGCGCTTACGATGGAAAGGTACACGGTGATGAAGGAATGCCATTTTACACCGATGATTGGGTGTGGGATACTTACCGCGCTGTACACCCTTTGCGAATCATTATCGAGCCCAAAAAGGAATCGGATATGATTAACTCGTATCTGCGGATGGCCAGCCAGATGGAAAACCACTGGATGCCTACTTTTCCGGAGGTAACAGGCGACAGCCGCCGCATGAACAGCAACCATGGCGTGGCTACGGTTATTGATGCGTACAACAAGGGCTTGCGTACTTTTAACCTGGCGCAGGCTTATCAATATTGTAAAGCCGGTATTACCGAAAAAACATTGGCGCCGTGGTCGGGCAAAAAGGCAGGTGTGCTCGACCAGTTTTATAAAGACAAAGGTTATTTCCCTGCGCTGGCGACAGGCGAGAAAGAAACCGTGCCTGAGGTACATGGCTGGGAAAAACGCCAACCGGTAGCCGTTACGCTGGGCACGGTGTACGATGAATGGTGCCTGGGCAATATTGCCAAACAATTAGGTAAAACTGATGATGCCAAATACTTTTTAAACCGGAGCCTGAACTACCGCGAGGTATTTAACCCGGCCACTAAATTCTTTCATCCTAAAGATGCGCAGGGCAAGTTTGTAGAACCATTTGATTACCGGTACTCAAGCGGCATTGGTGCACGTGAGGCCTATGATGAAAATAACGGTTATGTTTACCGCTGGGACGTACAGCACAACATAGGCGACCTGGTAAAAATGATTGGCGGCAAGCAGGCTTTTGTAGATGGCCTGGAAAACATGTTTAGTACGCCGCTGGGCAAAGGCAGGCCCGACTTTTACCACCAGTTTGGCGACCATACCGGCAACGTGGGCCAGTTTTCGATGGGTAATGAGCCTGCTATGCATATCCCTTATTTATATGTGTATGCAGGACAGCCATGGCGCACTCAAAAGCGGGTGCGCAACCTGCTTAAAGAGTGGTTCCGGAACGATTTGATGGGTATCCCTGGTGACGAAGATGGCGGCGGTTTAACATCATTTGTAGTGTTTTCGCAAATCGGCTTTTACCCGGTTACGCCAGGTTTACCTATGTATGTAATTGGAAGCCCAATGTTCCAAACAGCTACTATCAAATTGGGCAGCGGCAAAACATTTTCTGTTGTCTGCCAAAATTATTCGCCTAATAACAAATACATCCAGTCGGCGAAATTGAATGGCAAGCCTTGGAATAAATCGTGGTTTAGCCACCAGGAGCTAATGGCAGGCGGAACTTTGGAGCTAACCATGGGAGAGCATCCCAACAAAAGCTGGGCATCGTCAGACGAAGCGTTGCCGCCGTCGTTTAAGATGCCGGAGGGTATATAGACCGATTAAGTAAACTTTTAAAAGTGATTTTTTATAATCAAATGATTGACAAATTGATTGATCATTCGGTCAATTTTAAAGTGAGATTTGTATTTTAAAAATAACGTAAACTTTTCGGTATGCTAAACGACAATGATATTGAAGCAAAATGTTCGATAGCCGTTTAAGATATTTTAACATCGATTAATGTCGAACGGATAATGAATCCGCATCGCCAAAAGTAAATTTTGGTGTTATGCAAAGATACCTTTGTTAGCAAACCAGTTGTCCTAAGCCAAGATGGATTTGAAATTAAAGTTAGTATTTCGATAAAAGCTTTCAATGTCAAGTGTGCATACACAGCATCAACTTATGAATAAGACAAATTTTTTATTAAAGAATATGCATTTATAATTATCTGTTAAATATAATGGCTGAAAAAAGACTTTTTAATATCTTGAAATTGGCATATGCTCCCTTGAGTAATTTCGATTTTGTAATGGTCAAAGATGATCCTCTTATAAAAGAATTTATTAATTCTGGAAAGATATACATGATAGTGCAAAGAGCGGTCTTATCGTTTGAAAACTTGACGATAGATTTGGCTGACCAAATGGCGCCTATATTAACGTTCGAAATACATAAGAAAGGCCTTTCAGATTTTTTAAAATGTCAAATGCCCCTTTATCAAGAAAAGCTTTTATTGCATAATGATAGTGTTTTACATTTAGCGGTAAATTATCACTATCCCAAACCCATCGAATCTCCAGGTGAGATGCCTTTCAACGGACTGGCCAACTTTGTTATTGAGTCAGAAAGAAATAATTATTATTGGTTTAGTCCAGAAAAGTTAATTTATCATTATTGTAGGAACACGATAGATGCAAATATCGATGGCAAGTTGTCTTCATTTTTAAATTACCAAGTACATTATATCGGTAAAGCTACAGAACAGGATGTTATACGGCGGTTAACAGGACACTCCCATCTGCAAGATATTTTATCGATTGAATCTCCATTCCATTACGGTTCACTTCCAACTGATGAAATCGCAATCCTGTTTTTTGATTTCAGAGATAATATTTTCACAAATACTTTTGACGCCGATGATGACATAAAAGAGGCTGTAAACTTGATAATGGGAGAAATGCCTTTTGATCAGGATACTATCTATCTGGGTGCTGAAAAAGCATTTATTAAAGCCTTAACGCCAAAACATAACAGGCAACTATATTTGAATTATCCAAAAAGTCGAGATGGGTTATACAAACACGCTTTAAAGACATACACTTATTCTCTCTATGATCCATTAACATTAAACTATTCGGACGGAGCAATTCGCGGTCCAATCGAAGGACACTCTTCGGATATGATTGTCGTTAGTGACGATTGTTTAAAAGTAGTAAATGGTGCGAAATTGGAAAGGATGAAAAAGGAATGAAACTGCTTTAAATCTAATTTTTTAAGCTGAAATAAAATGACTGTTTATTTATTGAAAAATAAGGTAAGTAATTGTCTCACATTCCAAACAATCCCGACAATCCGCTGGCGCTGTACCACTGCAACTTTTTATAATAAGCTAAATTACCGTCGCCGGTGTAGGGGATATAAGTCGTTAAACCCGAAAACTGGCTGATGGGTACACCAATAAAGTTCGGTGTGGCAGCTTTATACACAATAGTCTTACCGAGTTGCGTGTTTATAGCAGCTAAGCTTCCGGCAGCAAAGTTTTGATTTAAAAAATCGCCAAAATCATAGTTAGGCACCGGGAAACCTTTGGTGTAGTCCAGGCGTTGCACGGTGTTGCGAACCAGTTGGTCGCCGGGCTTTTTTTGGCTGAACAGCGTTTTCATTTCGTTGGCCAGAGTAGGGAGCTCGCTGGTTTTGATGAGGCTCATCGTGGCCGAGCGGCGATCGTCAGTGTAGGCGTTATAATAGTCATAATAGGCTTTAGCTACAGCGGCCAGGCTTTCGTTACCGCCAAACAGCAATGAGGTAATATTCTGGTAAGGGAAGCTTTCAGACAAAGTTTCGGCAGGGGAGGCGATGATGTATTTCGCCTTGTCTTTAAACTCGTAGCATATCTCAACCCCGCCCATCGAGCAGGCATCGAAAATAATGAATTCGAGGTTATCAGGTAAGGCATTTTTTAAATCAATCACATCCATCTGCTTACCCGAGTCTTCGCCAAACGATTGTACTTTTACCTTGCTTACCGGCGGCGCCCACGAGGTAGCGTGCGACCACAAAATCAACCCGTAACTCTGGGCCGGAAACTCGGTTTGCATGTATTGCGTCACCTGTTTAATCGTCTGCGGGTCGGATGCCGCAGTATTGTCGTAAACTTTGACGGTGTCACTCACCAAACGGTTCAGGTCGGCGTCAGGTTTAATTTTTAGCAGGTACGATTTGGCGCTGCTGGTTTTAAGGTAAACTAACAAAGTTCCATTAATGCCAGTGGCACCTTTTTCCATACGGTTCACGCTATTTAAAGCATCGTAACGTAAATCGTTATTGGCTTCCATATAAACCAGTACTGTTTTGGCCACTACTGTTTTTTCGGTATCGCCGCCTTTTTTGCAGGATAGGATGAAGCTGGCGATACCAAAAAGCAGGAATAATGATGAATAGCGTTTTATCAGTTTCATAAATTCAGCTGAACTTGCTCAAGGATATCGACAAATTTACTCGACTAAAAATAGAGACTAATTAGTCGAAAATGTGCTGTTGATTAACGATTAAGCAATCAGCAAAAATAAGCTATAAATCAAGAAGTTGCTGTAAATAAATTGTTAATTTTCTTAAAGTAAATTTTTTAACTCTGATCGTGAGGGTTATATAAAAACAACGTAATCTGGCTACTTGCAATGATTTACCAATCCGCTAATTTTGTAATGACGAGATAGTGTAACAGATGTGTTGCTTAATAATTTCTTAACAAGATTTTAATAATTTAGCCACAGCCCGACACTTAATTTGTACAGACTTTAATTAATAATTATCGACTTAAATTTTACAAGATTAGTTCAGCCCGCAGATAACCGCTGTTTTATACGCATACGGTTTTAAAAAGTTATCTGTAATCCTCAGCATTTTTTTCACAACAATTTATATATGACGATTAGAAATCTACAAGTCACGTTTGTAGCGGCATTGCTGCTTTTTGTGGCCGCTTGTCGTAAAGACAGGGGCAACGATGTGATTGACGTAGCTGCCAATGAAGTGCGGTTTTCGGCAAGCATCGACGGACAGATTAAAACCAAGGCAACCAACAGTCAATGGGACACCAACGATGGTATCGGTGTGTTCATGAAAACCGGTACCGGTTTAAGCAACGCGCTGGCCAGCAACAAAAAGTATGTTACCACGGCAGGTGATGGAGAATTTAAAGCATCAGCTACCGACCAAAGCATTTTTTATCCGGAAAGCGGCACGGTTGACTTCGTAGCTTACTATCCTTATCAGCAAACATTGTCGGGCACCAGTTACGCTGTTAACGTGGCCAACCAAAGCAATCAGGCAGCTATCGACCTGATGTATGCTACGGCTAATGGCTTAAGCAAAAACAGCACTGCGGCACAACTGGCATTTACTCACCAGTTGGCAAAAATCGAAATTACCGTAAAAAACGGTAATGGTGTGCCCAGCTTAACGGGCTTAAGTGCTTTAATGGTTGGCTTTAAAAATACGGCCGCATTTGATTTAGCGACAGGTACTTTAAGCGGACAATCGCAAGTGGCCAACTTTCAGGCAAAAACCAGCGTTAAAAATGGCGTCACTGTAGTTGAAGCGATTGTGATACCAACTACAGACGAGACTGGTTTAAAAGTAACTTTTGCGGTTAACGGTAAAACTTACACCTTAACTCCTGCAACCAACCCCAAATTTGAAGCCGGTAAAAAATATGCACTGGATGTAGAACTGAGAGGCGAGGGTGGCGACAGCGGTGTTGCTGCTACTTTAAAATCAACCATTGTAAACTGGACCGATGTACCTTCGGGTTCTTACTCGTTAGACCAGGGCACTGTTGTAGTTAACCCACCAACCATGTCGGGTTACATGGAAACGCCTGTAATTACTACCAACAGCAACAGCGTTTATGTATTTCACGACTTTCCGGGACGTACCGGCGTAAGAAATTACGCTATGCTGTACGACAAACAGTTAAAAATGGCGTACTGGGTGGCTTATCCGTTACATAGTTCTTACATGGGTAGCTCGGGCCGTACTGATGCCTGGCAGTTTGACCCGTTGCTGGCGCAAAACGTGCAGCCGGATTTAAGCACATCTTACGGCAACGGTTACGACCGTGGTCACCAGATTCCGAGTGCCGACCGCACAGCGACTTCAGCATTGAATCAAACTACGTTTTACTATTCAAACATGACCGCTCAGGTTTCGTCAATGAACCAGGGCATCTGGGCTAACCTCGAAAACCAGGTACGTACCTGGAGCGCCCAAGGTGATACACTCTATGTTGTTACCGGCGCTGCGGCCCAATCATCTACGGACCAGACTATTACCTACAGCAATAAAGGGTCGGCTATTCCGAAATACTACTACAAAGTATTGGCACTTAAAAAAGGGAGCGATTATTACACTATCGGCTTTAAAATTGCCAATGCCATCATCCCAACCACAACCACTTACAACAACTACCGGATGACGGTAAGCGACCTGGAGAAAGAAACAGGATTTACCTTCTTCCCTAAGTTAAGTGCGCAAGTTAAAGGCACTATTGATGCCACCGTTTTTAAATAATTCCAATCAAGCTAAAAAATAACAAACTAATAAATGAAAACCCAAAACATCCTGATTGCTACGGCAATGTCGGTGCTTGCATTAAGCAGCTCTTGTAAAAAGGACAACAACCAGGGCGCTGAGCTTATGGCTTCTACCAAAGCGGTAACTTTCACGTCGAGCATTAACGGCCAGATTGTAACCAAAGCGGTTAACAACAAATGGGACGCTAATGACGCTATTGGTGTATTTATGAAAACCGGTACCGGCCTGAGCAACGTATTGGCAGCTAACAAAAGCTACTCTACTACAGCAGGCGACGGCGAGTTTAAGCCAACGGCTATTGACCAGAACATCAACTACCCGGAAACCGGTTCGGTTGATTTCATTGCTTACTATCCGTACAAGTCGACGTTAACCAATAACATCTACCCGGTTGACGTTACCAACCAAAGCAATCAGCCTGCTATTGACCTGATGTATTCTAACAATGCGACCGGCCTGAGCAAAACCAGTACAGTTGCTAACCTTTCTTTCGCTCATCAATTAGCTAAAATTGAGTTTATCGTAAAAAATGGTTATGGTGTGTCTGACCTGACCGGCTTAACTGCTGCCTTAAACAGTGTAAACACTAAAGCTGATTTTGATTTGGCTACCGGTACTTTGGCTAACCCATCACAATCTGCTGATTTAGCTGCAAAAGTTACCGCGCAAACAGGCTCAACCTTAGTAGAAGCTATAGTGCTGCCAGTTGCTGATGCCAGCGGTAAAGTAGTTACTTTCACCTTACCTTCAGGTAAATTTACGTTGACTTTACCTGTCAACACCAAATTTGAAGCCGGTAAACGTTACACTTTCGATATCGAATTGAGAAACGGTACCGCACCGGTTCCGGTAGCAGTTGCCTTAAAAGCAACCATTACCGATTGGACTACCGTACCATCAGGTAGCTACACTGTAGCTCAGGATGCAAGCACTACAACTCCTCCAACAGGTGTTGAAACTGTGTTGTATACTGAAACCTTTGGTACCGGAGCTATCAGTAGCACTGCCAGACCTAAAATTGCTGCTTACACCGGCTGGTCTAACCCGTCATTTACTTTTACTGAAAGCTTCAACAATGCTGACTTGCGTACTATCAGCACTGCTCCGGACAATATCCATGTATGGTTACCAGCTACCAAAGATGTTGATTTGAAAATCGATAACATCCCTGTAAGCGGCTACTCATCTTTAAAACTAAAATATGATTTAGCTACCAACGCACTTACCGGCGCTGATGCTAACGTAATTGGTGTTAAAGTAAACGGCGTAAGCATCAATGTACCAAGCCGCACTTTTAGCAAAACAAATGAGTTTTCGACTATCGAACTGAGCGGCATTACTCCAAAAGCCATCAACTCAATTGAGTTTATCGGTGCAACCGCTACCAACACTGTTGGTTACCGTTTAGACAACGTAACTATTGTAGGTGTAAAATAAATCAGACACTTCTTCTAATAGGAAAACGCCTGCTCCGGTAAAATGGGGCAGGCGTTTTTGTTGGTTTGGATACAACGAACAAGGTGAACCTGTGTCTGAATTTAATTGCGGTCAATACGATATAACCTGCCGCCATCAGTAATGGCGTATAATGCATTATCCGCCCCCTGGGTAATATCTCTAAAACGTTGTCCTTCACTCGCCAGTAGCCTTTCTTCGCCGGTTACTCTGCCGTTGGCGATAGTCAGGCGTACGATGTGCTGTCCGCTTAAAGCACTGATAAATAAGTTGTTTTCCCATTCGGGGATGCGGTTGCCTTTATAAAATGTCATGCCGCTTGGCGAGATTACAGGGTCCCAATAATAAACCGGTTGCTCAAGGCCGCTTTGCTGCTGTATACCGGCGCCGATTGTTTGGCCGCTATACTCAATACCATAAGTGATGGTAGGCCAGCCATAATTGGCTCCCGGCTTAAGCAGGTTTATTTCATCGCCTCCGTGCGGACCGTGTTCGCCTTGCCATAAATCACCGGTAGTTGGGTGCAGGGCCAAACCTTGCGGATTACGATGTCCTAAAGAATAAATTTCCGGTCTGCCCGTAGCCTGGCCAATGGTAGGATTGCCGGGCGCTGCTTGTCCGCTGGTGGTAATGCGTATCACCTTACCCAGCGCGGCACTTAACGATTGCGCCAACGGGCGGGTGGCCAAATCAGAGCGTTCGCCGGTACTTACTATCAGGTTACCTGTACGGTCAAATAATATACGCCCACCATAATGCAGGGTGCCGTTGTAAGCCGGGGTGGCGCGGTAAATTACCGTTGCATTCTCAATAGTACTTTCGTTATCAGCGAGCCGACCTTTGGCTACCGAAGTTAGGTTACCGTCAGAACGATTTTCGGAAAATATCCAATAAACCATGCGGTTTGTGGCGAAGGCAGGGTCGATACACAACCCCAGCAAACCACCTTGCCCGCCGGCATTAACCGCCGGTATGCCGCCGATGTTTCCACTTACCTGGCCCGAGGCAGTAACGATGCGCATTGTACCCGCTTTCTGAGTAATTAAAAACCGACCATCAGGCAAAGCGGCGATACCCCAAGGGCTGGTTAAACCTGAGGTAACAACGCGGGTATTTAACGAGGCGGACGTTCGTACGGCATTTACCCGCGTTTGGCCAGTAAAGGCCGGTTTATAATTGGTGTTGGGCGCATTGGTTTCAACCGAAAGCGGGTTTTTGGCGGATGGCTCACCGCTACCTTCGTCTCCACGCTTACAAGAGGTTGCTAAAATGGCGCAACCGGCCATCAGGGTAAATAGATAATTTTTCATCATCAGTAACAGTTAAGTATGCACACTACAGCTTACTTGGTTTGTTTGCCTAACCAAATTTCGCTTCAGTTAATTTTACTGTAGATAATGATTGCTTATTAATTTGGTTTTAAATAGAAAATATCTTAATCACTTTCTTAAAAGTCTATTCAAATTAAGCGTATTTTCTTGTAAGTAAGCTGAGATTAAGCGGTTACGCACGGCAACGTGAAGTAAAAAGTTGTACCCTCACCAGTAACGCTGTCAAACCATATACGTCCGCCATGAGCTTCGATAATCTGGCGGGAGGTATATAGGCCCAGGCCGTAGCTGTCTTCGCCAGCAGTACCTTTGCGCTTGGCTTCCGAGGTTAAATCAAATACTTTCTTGTGCAATTCGGGAGGAATGCCGATACCCTCGTCTTTCACACGAACAGTTACCATCTGCTCTGCTTGCTCTATCTTTACTTTGATGCGCGAATTGGCCGGACTAAATTTGATGGCGTTTACTATCAGGTTATTGACTACACGCCATATGCGTTCGCGGTTGGCAATTACCTGACAGGTATCACTACTCTCGAAGGTAATGCGTTGTTGTTTTTCGCGGGCCCGGTAACGTAGTAAGGCCACGCTCTCTTTCAGCAATTCTTTCAAATCTACCGACTGATTAATGGCAGCCTGCTGCTGTTTGTCTACCTTAGTGGTCAGCAAATCAATAATCAAGCTGTTCATTTTCTCGCTGGAGTCTTTGACAATCTCCAGCATCTCCAGCATTTCCTCATTCAATCCGGGTTCGTCAAGCATCAATATGCTCATGCCGTAAATCACACCCAACGGATTTTTTAAATCATGAGCCATGATGCGTTGTAAGCGGTCGTTTTCTTCAGCGCTGCTTTCCAACGCCTCTAAGGCAACCTCCAACCGCCGGTTATAATTAATTACAAATTCGGCATCGCGACTAGTTTGTTTACGACTGCGGTATAGTTGGTATAGTATGACAACGGATAGTAAACAAATAAGCGTGGCGGCAATTAGATAAATGGTTTTTGCCTGATTTTCCCGTTCTAACTGGGCCAGGGCGTAACGGCGGTCGAGCAAATCAAACTCTTTGCCATAATCTGTATTCATCAGCTTTACCTGGCTGCGCCGAAGGGCATATTGGTCGTCAACAAATTTTTTGTATAATCTAATCGATTCATCTTTGTTACCAACAGCTTTGTTATAAGACGCGTACAACAGCAATAATTGCAGCTTAACCTGTGGCTCCGAAAGTGTAATCTTAGATTGTTTAATTTCGTCAATCAGTTCCGCTGCGCTTTCCAGGTAGTTAATTTGGAGGTAAAGCTCGGCCAGTTTCATCCGGGTAATCAATGCATCCTCGTTGGCATAACCTGGCCGGCTGTTGATGGTAATACTTTGCCTGAAATATTTTTCGGCTAGCGTAGTTTTGCCTTTTTTTAACAAAGCTGAGCCTAAATTGCCAAGCACTACGCCTTCAGCTACTTTTAAGTCAACCTGCTGCTGGTGGTTTTTAAAAGATGCATTTTTTATAACGTCGAGTGCCAGATGATAAGCCGTGATGGCTTCATCAACACGCCCGGCCTGGATCAGGTATAAGCCAATATTGTCATAGGCGCCTTGTATGGCGTAGGCGTATTCCTTATCTAACTCGCATTGCTGCAATGTGGCTATAGCTTTGCGCTGCTGCGTAACTGCCTCCAAAAACTGGCTCTGACCATAACTTACATTAGCTAATCGCTGATAAAAATCAAAACGCATCGGCGCGTTATCACACCTGTCGCCAAATTTGGAAATTTTAAGTTTAGCTTGATAGAATGCCGCATACGCCTCGTTATAACGTTTCAGTTTAAGCAGTGCATCGCCACGGTTAAGCAGCGTTTCGGCGTACCTGTCTGAATATTTATTATTGCCTAATTGGTTTTTAAGAACATTGAGGCAACTATCAGTATAGCGAAGCGCTGATAAATAATCAGATTTATGAAAGTAATAATATTCACGTAATAAATTGAAACGTACGTACTTGGTTTCAAATCCCGGATTGTGAAGCCGGGCAAATGCCTGCTGTATGTAGGCTGCAGTTTTAGGAGAGTCCGCAGTCAGCATCATGCCGTGAGCATGATAAGCAATTTTGTTAATTTGAGCCGTATCATCAACCGGCATGGGTGACGCCTTTTTGCCTTGGCAGGACATAAGGCTATTCAACAGCATTGGCAATATGAAAACGTGCGGCCACGATTTACGCGGGAACCGGACGGCGAAAATCTTTTTCAAGGGGATAAAAAGTTTTGCCCTGAAATTACAACAATTTGTGCTAAAGATTTGGAAACGCGGAAATTTTAACTGTTAAATAAAGCCTGATAATCTGTTAGTTAACCGAAAGTTAATTGATGGCTTATTATCTGCTTCGTCACCAAAGATAATTTCGTTTGCAAGAGTTGTTTGCTGAACATCATAAAAAACGGGTTCTTTTTAGCAGGAAATGATGCAAATTCTTTCTGAGATTTTAATTGAGTTTTGAGATATAATTGTTCTACATTTAAAACTCTAACACAACCTTTTTCCTGATGAGCTATCACATAAAGATAAAAAATCAACAGTCGTTGTCTGTAAAACAGTTGGTCAGTCACCATAACATGCCTGAGCAGGTCTGCATCCGGGGGCAGGAGATAGATGATACCATTATTAATGGCTACAATAAATTTTACCTTCCTGGCAAATCTTCCAGAGGTGTAGCCCTCACGGTCAGTCAGGACAGCTATGACGTTGAATTGAATATCGGCGCGAGCACCGCAGATTATATCTTAGCAACCAAAATCGCAATAGTCTTAGCCGAATTGAACGACACAACTATTTCTACTGAGGCAGATGATGAATTGTCTATTGATGAGTTTAAATCAATCTACAACGAAAATTGGGCTAGTGATTATCGGCTACATAGTGTAAGTGCTGTTTTACAACATTTTGCAACACAACATCAGGTGGCAAAACTTCCCAGTTGCGTACGCAGCTTTTATTTTGGACCTTATATGTTGGACAAGCTAACCGCTGATAGTCCTTCGGAAGAATCTTTTGTAGACAAAGTGATTGAAAGCATCAGAAGGGTGCAATTTATAGAAGATGAGATAACTGATTTAAATGTGCCAACGATAATGGAGGCAGACCTTACAGATGGTGTTAAAACGCTCTTTGTTGTGTTACCTAACTTCAAATTGTTGCTTCAGAAAGCTGACATAGTTATTTTGAGCAAAGCACCGGGCAGTTCGGTCAATGTTAACTATGATGATTTTGTCAAATATCCTTCGCTTGTTCTTGAACGACTCGATGAGGAGCAATACCTGCTTTCTGCAATTAACAATGAACAGTTTGTGAAAATGATGGAATATTTCTCGCAGCCATTAAAGCCAGTTATTCAAAACCGCTTACCTAAAGAAGTGCAACCATCGGTACCGACAATAACCAATGAAGAGCCGGAATCCCAATTGTCCATAAATGATAAAATACACCGCAAGTGGTGGCAATTTTGGAGAGAATAATTGTATAAGGATTTTAAGCAAATTAGATTAAGCACTAACGGCATCGTTGAGCTTATATTGGCAACCTCAAATTTTACAATTCATTATAGGCATCTTAACCTAAAATCATTACTTTCACGCAGTTTCAGGAGATAAACCGCTATCACCCGATGCTATCAACTTACCCTTATGCAAGCCTTATACGTATTTCAATTAGCCTTGGGAATGGCGGGGCACCATGCTCCGAATAAAGTGCCTTTTGCACCGGCCGCAAACATTTTTGCTCAGGATACCTTAAAGAAAAAGAATTTTACAATCATGAGTACACAAAGTAACCTGGAACAGGCCGCCAGCGGTTTGCTGATGATGAGCGAATCAGATTATCCGTTTGAATATTTTGCTACAGACGACACCGCCATTAGCGAGGCCGTAGTACTTAAACTGGCTGACAAGCCACAAGGCACGCTGATTGAAAAAACGACCGTCGAGCATCTGTTCCGCAATATGGCCAACCCCGAATCGCCATCGGTCCCGCCCGAAACTTCGGCGCGTTTTCGCGAGTTTATAGAGTCGCTTAAAAATGAATTAACCGACATCACCGTTTACCGTGTCGGCGAAATTCAGGTCCAAGTATTTATTATCGGTATCAATATTCACGGCACCGTAAGCGGTATGCGTACTTTGCTGATTGAAACCTAACATTTTGTGATATTGTAATAAACTAAAAGACCAGCTCTGATAAACAAAAGCCGGTCTTTTAGTTTTAAGAGTATTTTAATTTTACAGGTTATCCACCTTAGTCTCTACAGCATCTTGTACGCTTTGCGGTAAGGCTGATAGTAAGTTGTATCCGGTGGCGCTTTCAATGCTGCGCACGGTACAACGGTATGTTTTCCAGTCACTGTTAATGCTGTTGGTGTTTGGCGTGTTTACTGCAATAACACGGGTTGAGCTGGTTACCCGGCTTAAATCGTTATTGCCGTTAGGTAGTACCACAATCACTTTCCAAACATTCGATGGTACAGTTACACGGCCGGCATCAACCGTAGTAGTGTAACCATTGCTGCCAGTACCACCAGTGCCGTAGCTGCCCATCACGATGTAAACCTCATTACCGGCAGTCACCAATGAGCGGGCATAATTCTCAAGGTTAGCCCAGGTTTGCTGATTATTATTAGGTGCCTGCGGAATCATGTTGGTCATCAAGAAGGTTGCTTGGTTGGCCGTTGTGGTGGTGGTGCGGTCGGCTGAAGGACAGTTATGGCCACGGTCAAATCCACTGCCTGAGTAGCTGGTGCTTTGTACCTGATACCATCCCGAAGGCAAGCTGGTATCGGCACGGAAAGCGTCTGTACGGTCGGTTGAGCCTAAAGTGCTGCTACCCACATACCAGCTTACCCAATTCGGTGTACCGCGGTCGCGGTTATAGCTCTCCACAAAATAAGTCTGGTCCATCAGGTAGTTAGTCGGGTAGGAGGTGCTGGCTACCGCGCCGCTGGGGTTACCCATCAACAGGTTGCTATTATCGCCGGTTGAACCGCCGGTGCTACCGCCACCCCCTGTAGATCCGTTGTCGTAGCTGTTTACAGTAAAGTCGTCGATATTAATACGGTTAGAACCACCACTCACTTTACGCAACTGGAAACGTAGTGTGCCTTGCTGATTTACAGTAAAGGTAGCGGTATTTAAAGTTGATGATGAAGCGGTAATAGTAGAACCCACCTGCGCGTAAGTGCTGCCACTGTTTGACGAAGCCCATAATTGGAAAGTAGACGAACCATCAGAACCGTACACGGCATACTTTACTGTAACCGTTGATGCACCGGTAGACACGTTAAAATTCATGCCTAAGCTGCCGGTTGATGTGATGCGCACTGACTTGCTGCCATTTTTAGGGTCGGATGATGAAGTACCTATCAGAGCATTGTCCAACGTCCAGGAACCACTATTCAAAGTTACGCTGGCTGCGGCATAGGCTGTCTTAGTACCCGATTCAAAATCTTCGGCAAAGGTTTGGGTAACCGCCTGCGTCCTATACGTAGAAGTCGTTGCCTGGGGAGCGTCCGAGGTAGCGTTGGGCGTCATGTCGCCTTTAGAACACGAGGCCAGTAAAAGCACCGCCGCTAACGATGAATAAAGTAATTGTCT
>CAJYSL010000132.1 GCA_913777515.1 uncultured Mucilaginibacter sp. | reverse complement strand
CCGATAGCGGCGCCACTACAGCCATTAACAACGGCACCATTGAATACAACCGTCTGCACGATTTTAGCCTTAAATCTGACTGGGAATGGCAGGCTGCCTCTAAACTTAAAGTTTTGTATGGCGGTTATGGCTCATATCTGAATATCAAATACAGATATACTCAAAACGACACCACCCAACTCATCAATCAAAATAATAACGGCACTGTTGCCGGCGGCTTTACCGAATTAGAATATGACCCTAACAGCAAGTTGCATTTGCAGCCGGGTTTAAGAACAACCTATTTTTCGCCTACGGGCAAATGGTATACCGAGCCACGCTTAACGGCAACTTACCATATTACCGATAACGTTAACCTAAAAGGTGCCACCGGCAGGTTTTACCAGTTTACCAAGCAAGTAGTGCGAGAAGATGTCACCAGCGGCGACCGCAATTTTTGGGTACTGGCTAATAACAGCAACATCCCGGTTGCCTATGCCGACCATTTTATAGGAGGCTTTAGTTATGAAAATGACGGCTTTTTGTTTGATGTAGAAGGCTATTACAAAAAACTTTACGGCCTTACCGAATACTCCATCAGGCAGCAAGGCGGCATGGGTGGCGGCGGGTTTCGAGGTATGGGCGGCAATAACTCCGCAGTTACCGTTACCGAAAACTTTTATAACGGCTCGGGCTATGCCAAAGGACTGGAGTTTTTGTTGCAGAAAAAATCAGGTTTGTATACCGGTTGGTTGAGTTATACACTGGGGCAGGCCAAAAGCAAATTCCCTAATTACGGCGACAGCTATTTCTCTTCTAATCAGGATATCAGGCACGAGTTTAAGTCGATTAACATGTACCACTGGCAGCGCTGGAGTTTTGCCGCCGTATTTATATTCAGCACCGGGCACCCCTACACGGCACCCTTAGGAAACTATACGGTAACCACGTTAGACGGCAATAAAACCACCTACCTCACCATCAGTCAAAAAAATGGCGAACGCCTGCCGGCCTACCACCGGCTCGACCTTTCGGCAACCTATGATTTGTTGAAGATTGATGGTCGGAAAGTGGGCAGTATTGCCTTTTCTTTATTCAATGTGTACAACCATGTAAACACCTGGTATAATGAGTACTACCTGCAAGGCAACCAGGTTATCACTACCCAAGTAAAATATTTAGGTTTTACGCCCAACATCACCCTTAGTTTAAAATTAAAATAATGCTCAGAACCATACTCTCGGCCTTGGTGGTTATTATCATCATCGGCTTTGTTTTGTCTCTTGGCGCCTGCCAGAAAGACGCTACGTCGAACGTGGCCTCGCAACCGGTAGTGGTAGGTTACCTTATGCCAGGGCAGCCTATCAGTGTAAAGGTTTATCAGCAAAAAGGCCTAATCGATACGGCAAATTACGGTGCGTTGATAACCGGCCTAAGCCTGCAGGTAGGTGACGGCAGCAAAACTATTGCACTAACCGAAACAGCTACCGGCATCTACACGCATACCGACGACCACTTTTTAATTGCCGGAAAAACGTATACCCTCCAGTTTACTTACAATGGCTCAACCGTATCGGCCAGTACCGTAATGCCTGCCAAACCGGTAAATTATACAGCTTCGAAACAGCTGATAAATTTACCATTCCGCACACGCGGCAATCCGCTTACCGGTAATACAGACTCTGTTGCCGTAAAATTTACCTGGAGTAACCCCGACTCGCTATATCATGTGTTGGTATTTAAAAATGATGACACCAGCCCTGCCAGTGCCGATTTAAACACAGGCCGTCCGGTAAACTTTACCCTTAACATGAAGCAAACCGCTACGTATGATATGTATTACCGCTCGTTTAATTATCTCGGCACCTACCGGGCCATTTTGTATCGGGTAAATAAAGAGTATGACGACTTTCTGACGACCAACACCAATACTACTTCGCAAAAACTAACTAACCCACCTACCAATGTAACCAATGGTTTTGGCATTTTTACTGGTATGCAGGCAGATACCATAACCTTAAAGCTTACGCAGTATTAGGTTGCATAGTCTCTCAAATACGTTTTAAGACATGCTGCTTAGTCGGCATGTTTTAAAACGTATCTGCCTTTGGCCTGACCGTGCAATAATGTTTCGAGTATGGCAGGCAAGGCTTGAAGATCTATTTCGTGTACAATTTGCTGTAAATTACCGGGTTTCCATTCGGTAGCCAGTAATTGCCAAACCCTTTGACGCACGGGCATAGGCGCCATTACCGAATCGATGCCGGTAAGTTTAACACCGCGCAGTATGAAAGGGAATATACTGGTCTGTATTTCGGGTGATGCCACCATGCCGCAACAGGTTACCACACCGCCGTATTGCGCAGCCTTAAGCATGCCCGATAAAATAGGACCGCTTACCGTATCAATCCCCGCAGCAAAAGCCGGCTTAGTAAGTGGCTTGGCATCATAAGAATCCACAAACTCATCTCGCCCTATTATCTTACTTACACCTAACGTGTGGGTTAAAAAAGCATCATCCTTTTTGCCCGATACTGCTACCACCTGGTAGCCTAAGGTAGTTAATAATAACGCCGCTATGCTCCCCACTCCTCCGGTTGCACCACTTACCACTACTGGCCCGGCTTGCGGCGTTATTTGCGCATCAACAATTTCCAGCACTGAAAGTCCGGCCGTTAATCCTGCGGTGCCATAAGCCACTGCTTCCTGTAATGACAAGCCTTTGGGCAAGCGTATAGCCCAGGCCACCGGAACACGGATATAAGCCCCAAAACCACCCCAGGTATTCATGCCTAAATCAAAACCTGTTACAATCACTTCATCGCCCTCAGCAAAATCGGCAGTATCAGACTGCACCACGATGCCCGATGCATCAATGCCAGGCACATGCGGAAACTTCTTGGTAACGCCTTTGTTGCCGCTTGCCGACAGCGCATCTTTATAATTGACAGACGAATATTTTACTTGAATCAGTAAATCACCGGCAGGTAATTGCGAGGTCGATACCTGTTGAATTTCCTTTTTATAACTGCCGTTTTCTTCGGTAACTACAAGGGCTTCAAAATTTTTGTCCATAATAATGGGGTTTATTTTAGCAGACAACACTGCGTAGCTCATTTATAAATAAGCAATAATGGTAAATTGTTATCGACCAACAGCTTTAAAATTACATTTGTATTTAATCCTGACACTTGCAGTATAATTAAGTCGGGATTACATTTCACAGGTCAAACAAGATGGCATTTTGCCGGTCTTGATTGTTGAACATCGATTTTAAAACGACCATTGATGAAAATATACCAACAACCCTTACAACTCAAAGCGCGACGACGCGGTTTCCATATTATCACCGCCGAAATACAACAAGCTGTACCGCAATTGCGCGAAATCAATACCGGCATGTGCCAGGTGTTCATCCAGCATACGTCCGCCTCGTTAACTATTAACGAGAATGCCGACCCGACCGTGCGGGAAGATTTTGAGATGTATTTTAACAAAGCCGTGCCCGAAAACGATCCGGATTATATGCACGACTACGAAGGCTCGGACGATATGCCTGCACATTTGAAAGCCGCCATGCTGGGCGCTTCGGTCATGATTCCTATCCGTAACGGCAGGCTGGCTTTAGGCACCTGGCAAGGTATTTACCTTTGCGAACATCGCAACCACGATGGTGGTCGTAATGTTATCATTACGGCCTGGGGCGAGTAATGCCACTGCACCAGACGACCCTTTTTGTAACGATTAGCATGACAAAGCAGAATGCCGTGGTCTTTTAAGCGCAGATGATTAGCTTTGAATAGTGCTTGGTGAGGTAATCTTTCATTCGGCACTTATCTATCATAAACTTTAAATTCATGCTGTCTTTCAATATTGTTCCTGCTATTCTGCTTTATCTTGGCACTACCCTGTCGGGTGGCAATTCCAATCCCACACCGGCATTTCCAACGGCCGAAGGATTTGGCAAATGGGCCACCGGCGGCCGGGGCGGAAAAGTAGTGCCCGTTACTAACACTAACGACAGCGGCGAAGGCAGTCTGCGCTGGGCGCTTGATAAATACCCGGATGAACCGCTTACCGTAGTGTTCAATGTTTCGGGGATTATTGATTTACAATCAAACATCCGCATTAAACGCTCCAATATTACTATTGCAGGGCAAACTGCACCCGGAGACGGCATTTGCCTTAAAGGTCATTCGCTTCAAATAAACGGCGCCAGCGGCCGTGCAGGCGGTAACCATGGTAATATCATTATCCGATATATCCGTTCGAGACCGGGAGGCAAAGATAAATCGGGCTTGTATGGTATCGACGTAGAAAACTGCCATGATGTCATCATAGACCATTGTTCCTTCAGTTGGGCTAACGAGGAAAATGCTGCACTTTACGACACCAAAAACCTAACCATACAATGGTGCATCAGCAGCGAGGGTTTGTATGAGGCCGGGCATGCTAAAGGGCATCGCTCTTATAGTGGCGTTTGGGGCGGGCAACGCTCTTCGTTCCATCATAATTTAATTGCTGACAACAATAGCCGTACAGTCAGATTTAACGGTGCACGGGCACATGATACCACTGCACTGGTTGATTACCGTAATAACGTCATCTTCAACTGGTCGTCGCCTAATGCCTGTTATGGTGGCGAGGTAGAAATAACTAACGGTAAATCGATGATTAACATGGTCAATAATTATTACCTGCCCGGTCCTGCTACACCTACCGAGTTTAAATTTGTAAAAGCAAATTACACTCCTCAAAAGGCCAAAGGTGTTGGTACCTGGTACTTAAGCGGCAATGTTATGCGTGGCTCGCAGACCTTAACTACCGATAACCGCAAGGGCGTTGATGCCAGAGAAGTGCCGGCCGACAAGCAAAAAGATATTTTTGTATCAGCACCGTTTGCGGTTACCGACGCTATTGCGATGCAAACTGCTGATAAAGCTTTGGCTGCAGTACTGGCCAATGCCGGGGCTACACTACCCAAACGTGATGCAACCGACCAGCGGCTGGTTAAAGAAGCACAAACCAATCAATGCCAGGGCATGGGTGTATTGGGTAAACCGGGCATTATTGATGACCCGTCGGCAGTTGGCGGCTGGGCTACTTATCAATCCAAAGCTCCGGAAAAAGACTCGGACGGCGATGGCATACCAGATGCCTGGGAAACCAAAAACCGCTTAGACCCGAGTAACGCGAAAGATGGCAACAAACTTAACGCCGAAGGCTATACTATGCTGGAGGTTTACCTGAACAGCTTAACAAAATAAGTTATTTAGTTTGTTAAATAGTCAAAAGCTTGCTTGAGTTAACTTAGACCTTCACTTTACGCCCCATAGCGTAGTTAATGCCGGCCAAAAGATGATTTAGAAATAAAGGGTCGGTGTAAGACTCGTCAGTGTGGCCTAAGGCAGTAGTAAACGCCCTGCCGCCATCAAATTCATGATACCAGCTCATGGGATGCGCAAGGCCGTTTTTGCCGCCTGTATAACTGCTTTCGTCCAGCGTGAGCACGACATGAGTTTTATCTGATATCCATTTAAAATTATACCACTCGTCGATCTTGGTCCATTGGGCGGGCAAGTCTTTCGTAAAGTCGTTAACCGGGCCGTTAACCTTTAAAACTGCTTGCTGTATTTTAGGGTGATTACCGAAGTAAGCGCCCGATAGTTCGCCGTACCACGGCCAGTCGTACTCGGTATCGGTAGCGGCATGCACACCAACATATCCTTTTCCCGACCGAATGTATTTTTGAAACTCGGTTTGCTGCGCATCATTAAGCACGTCGCCGGTGGTGTTTAGAAAGATAACAGCGGCATATTTCTTTAAATTGCCGTACGTGAACTTACCGGCATCGGTAGTAGTATCGGCTTCAAAGTTATTTTTCTCGCCAAGCAATTTAATGGCGGCAATACCTGCCCCGATGGATTGATGATGGAAGCCGGCCGTTTTACAAAAAATTAAAACTTTGGATTTTGCCAGCAGGCAGTTACTGCATAGCAAAAGCGCCAGCAGCAGTTTTTGAGATAAAGACATAATTCGGACCTTGGTTAATACCAAAGCTAAACATATAATTGCAAAGAACTGAAAACAATGTTTCGGAAATGCGCTTGCGAGCAATTTACTCACCGCATATTTGCATGGTTGGGTTACTCAGCCAGTTTAACCCCTGCTGTACATCATTAAATTGTTTGGTTACGACGTCGCTTTTAAAAGCGTTAAAAGTATATTTTGCCGATAAATTGCTGAATGTGCTATTTGAGTGTATCCAGGCTACGTGTTTTAATCCGGACCACTGGGCCAGCGGGAACCACTCATCTACAATCCAGTCACAGGCATCCATCCATCCGCCCACAGTATCGGCATTGTTATTTAAAATTTTACTGCATTGGTGTTCATCCAGCATTTGCAGCGCCTTCAGGCAGCCGTCTCTTACCGTATAAATATTGTGGAAGCCCGACCAGTTAAGTACCAGGCAATTTTGCTCGTCGTTAAAAGTAATATCGATGGCCGATTGTTTAAAAGCCAAAAGTTTACTTTTATGGGTCAGTTTAGCCATTCCCAAATTAGAAATAGGAAAGCGCATGGTAAAAACAGAGCCTTGTCCAAAATCACTTTCAATCCACATATTGCCATGGTGCCTGCGGCATACCTCGTTTACTTTAAATAAACCGGTGCTCAAGCTGGCATGCTTACGCTGGTTTATTAAAAAAAACAAGCCCTGCATTTCCTTTGAGCTCAAACCAGCGCCAAAATCTTCAACACTCAACACAATATTATGATTGAGCAGTTCCGATTTAATGACAACGCTGCTACCCGATGGCGAAAACTTAACTGCGTTATCTATCAGGTATTTTAAAGCCAACGCAATGCTTTGCTTATTGCCATAAAAATCTATCTTAACGCTCTGAATAATGATGACATGACGTTGCTGATACAATTGCTGCACATCCGCAACCAGTTGCGTTAGCAAATCTTCAAAGCAAAACACCTCCATCGCTCCCCCGTTGCCATGTGCGTAATCCTGATTAATTACCCTTCGGTTTACTTCCCGTACCACCTCGTCCAACTCGGTACTGCACTCGTGCATCAAAGCGGCTATGTTTTTAAACTCCTTATCATCAGTCATGTTCTGCGTTACCAGTTGTGTTAAGCCTAACAAACTGGCAATAGGCTTGCGTATAGCATGTGAGTTTAAGTAAGACACTTCTCTTAACTGGTCAATTTTTTCCAGCAGGCCTTCCTGACTCTGTTTTTCGTTGGTTACATCCCTAAAATGTATAATAATACCGTCATCAACAGGGCATGCACTACACGAAAACCATTTTTGCAATGGCCAGAAATAATCTACAAAATCAACGTTGGTGCGCTCTAATAAGGCTTTCTCGAAATAATAGTTAAAATCAGAATACCTGATCTCGGGTAATATGGCCCATATATTTTGTCCAACAACCTTATCCTGTTCATAGCCAACCAGCGTCTCGGCGGCTTTGTTCCAGTAAGTAATAGTCCAGTCAAAACCAATTTGCAAAAAACCAATCAGCGAGGTTTCTAAAACTTGCATCAGTTTTCTCTGAGTCAACTCCAGTTTACCGGCCAGTTGCTTACGTTCGTCTATATTTTTAGCATGCACCAATCGGGCCGGTTTACCTTTAAAGTTGATGGTATAAGAAGTGATTTCAACGTATAAAAGTGAGCCATTCTTGGCCACGTGCCTGAATTCCCGGCTATTGGTATTATTTCCTTTGATGGCCGACAGTACAGCTTCCAGCAACAGCACGTCCTCGGCAGGCCTTAAATCCCTGATGGTTTTAGTCAAAAACTCTTCGCGGGTATAACCATAATGCTTTACGGCAACATCATTTACTTCCAGTATGTTTAAATCCTGAACATCAAATATCCACATGGGCTGAGGGTTAGCATAAAATAGCACCTCAAAACCACCGTCATGAGCTGTAAATTCCATATTTGTACATTTCTCCTCCAACCCTAAAAAATGCTATATATTTCAGTTAAACCTTCAACTATATTAAAATACACCTTAATACATCCGGCACTAAAAAAACAATCTAACCTGCCTACCAGCTACGCTGCGAACTGCTTACCTTATAACGGTTATTAAACAGAATGGCCAGCACTATTTCGTGACTACCATTACTTACGGTGCGCAAATTGGAACTGGTAAAATCATACGCATAGCCTACGTTGATGACCGAACTTATATTGATGCCCGCCATGGCAGATTTTGAATCATTATGCCGGTATGAGCCGCCTACCCATAGTTTGTTGCTGAACGCCAGCTTTAAGTTGATATCATAACTCAAAGGCGCCGGGTTAACCATCTTAACTAAAAAAGATGGCAGCAGCGTAATATCTTCATCTAGAAAAACCTTCATCCCGGCAGTTAAAAAATAATGCGGAACCGTTTTGCCCTGGTTATAAAGTGAGGCATCACCAAAGCTGATAGTTTGCTTTAGTAACTGCTGCACCGATGCCCCTACATAATAGTTACCCGAGTAAGCCCACACCCCTATACCAAGATCGGGTTTAAACTGGCTGGTATTACCATTGACAATAGCCGGGTCGTTCGGGTTTTCGAGCGTGACCTGGCTTAAATCAAGGCTGATACGATTAACACCGGCCATCACCCCTACCGACAGGTTAAGCTTAGATGTTAAACCTAAGTGATAGGCATAGGTACCTGCGATGGATGTTTGGGTGATAGGCCCGGCCCTATCGCCTATAGCAATCAAACCCACGCCATGATGGGGCTCGGCAGCCATGTAATTACGTGTAAAAGAACGGCTGAGGGGATTGTCAGACCCGCTCGACATGCTCGTGGCATCCCCTTCAATAAAATTGTACCCTATCGGCGCATTTACCGACATATAACTGGTTACCGGGGCGCCTTCAAGCCCAGTCCACTGACTGCGGTAACCGGCCCTGAAATCTGTATAATTCTCGATGCCAGATACCGCAGGATTAAGCAAATAGTTATTAAATACGTATTGCGTATACTGCGGACGTTGCTGGGCGATAAGGTTAAACGCACAAACAAAAAAAAGTAATAAGGTTAAAGCAGTTTTTTTCATTTAAATCATTACCTGATGATAGTTACAGAACCCGATAATACCGGTTTTCCGTTTTTAGGATTGATGATATAGTAGTATACCCCGGCCGGCAGGTCTTGCCCGTTGTAGCGCCCATCCCACGGAACAGGATAGCCAATGGAGTAATATACACGGTTACCGTTACGGTTAAATACCTCTACCGTTCCATTGGTGTACCTGTTTAAATTGGTAATATTCCAGGTATCATTAACGCCATCACCGTTAGGGGTAAACGTGTTATATACAATGGGTTGCTGTAGTACGGTGATGTTAAATTTAGCTGTAGCCGTACAGCCATTGGATGATGTAACCACCAAAGTATACTCAGTATCGGTTTTAGGGCTGGCTACCGGACTCATAGCCCGCGGATTACTTAACCCGGTTACCGGGAACCATGAATAAGTAAGCGTGGTACCATTTGCCGACACCGCAAGCGGATCAATAGTAATCTGTTCACCTGCCAGTATGGTTAAATTACGTTTTCCGGTAACTACAGGTGCAGGATTTACCATAATATTAACAGTACCCTGTGCCGAACAGCTACCCGAATCACTGTAAAACGTATAGGTAATCTGGTGGTTACCCGGCCCTGCCTTGATAGGGTTAAACAGGCCGTCGGGAGTAACTCCGCCGCCACTAAACGTGCCCTGCCCTGTAAAACCATTGGTATTAACAGCAATCTGAACCGGAGGATCTTCCTGGCACAATGTAGCCGGCGCAGTTAGTGCTATGATAGGATTTGCATATACCTTTACCTGTTTATCAAATACGGCGCTGCAATCGGCACTGCTCCCTGAGTAAATTACAATCTTAACATGATAATTGATATAACCAACATTATTATTGAGGCCGTAACTATGGGTAAATATCTTGTTAGCCGGTATAGGTAAATTGTTACGATCATAAACCTCAACTGCATTACGGTTGCGGTCGTAATCATAATAAATTTCGTAGCGTGTAATTTTTCCCGGATCAACGGTAGATTGATCGGTTAATACCAGGTTATCGCTGCTACAAATCTGGTCTGGTATATCAAATTTGGCAACCGGGAAAGCACCGTTCAGGAAAAAGTCTTGAGTAACACTGCTTACACAGCCAGACGACGAAGTTACCGTAAGGGTAACTTTATAATTGCCTGTTGCAGAGTATCTGTGCACGCCCGTTTTTGCGGTAGAGGTATTTTGTGCAGGTGCGGCGTTGGTATCGCCAAAATCCCACAGGTACATAAGCGAGCTTTGGGTGCCATCGGCAATGGTACTCGTATTGTTAAACCTTGCAAAATCAACCAAACAAGCATCAGGTAGCACAAAGCCCGGCTGTGGTAACTCATGCACCACCAATGGTTGTGTAGTTACTGTGCTGGTACAGCCCACACTATTTGTAACAAACAGGGTAACTTTGTACGTACCGGCAGCAGCATACTGGTGCGCGATTGGAGTGTTGTTTGACACCGAAAGACGGGTACTATCGCCGAAATCCCATGTCCATTGAACTAAATTTCCTTCGTTTGCAACAGAGAGGTCTGTAAAAGTGATATCCTTACCTGTGCAATCCGGAGTAGATATTTTGAAACTGGCTGTAGGATTACGGGACACGTGTAAAGTTTTTACGCTCGACGTTGAATTACAACCGGTTTCGCCGGTAACAGTGAGTGTAACCTGGTAATTTCTGGCTACAGCATAAACATGCTGAGGGTTTTGGTCGGTAGATGTTGTCCCGTCTCCAAAGTCCCATAGCCAGGCTTTAATGGGCCTGCCGTTACCATTGGTTTTGTCGGTAAAACTGGTGGCACCGCCCAAGCAGGTACTTGCAGAAAACTCAAAATCGACGGTCGGCGGATCAGCAATGATAAAATCAAAATTTATAACCTCATCGCTGCCGCAATCGGTAGATATCGGATTAAAAACTGTGGCCTTTGCTGTATAGCTACCCGCTTTAAAACTTAACGGTGCATTAAACTGATAAGTGTACAGCGTAGTGCCATCAGCACGGGTAGCTACCTCAACAGGAACAGGGCTATTAATAGTTGTCAGATTACCGCCGTTACCCGCATCCCAGGTTATTTTGGTTGTTGGGAATGGGATACTCAACCTTAACCGGTAAGTTTGTCCGGAGCAGCCCTGCAATTGAGTGGTGCCCGACGGGTCATTTACATCCTGCAAGACGATAAACTCGTTTAAGTTTTTAAGATTTGTGCCCGCTGCATAACCATAAGACTCCACACTACCAAACCCGTAAGCAATGGCATTAAATATATCTCCGGCATCTACATTATGGGTAACCCCTGATGCCACCGGAATTTGCACATAAGAATATACAGAATTGGGTATGGCGATGAAAGCTACGGTGCTTGGCTGCCCGTCAAATTTAAAAGTACCTACCGCAGAGGTTGGCATAATGATATTAACGTAGCTCTGCGTAATATTCTGGACCGCCGGCGAAAACAGTGTTACATGACTCAATCCCTGCTCTATCGGGCTTAAATAAATCATTTCTGGGTCCCCTCTTGATTCAGTCTTAATGGTGCAATTAAGCCCATTGTTCATGGTCACGGCATATTGAACTACCTGTATCGGCTTGTCTGCACTGATTACATTAGGCGTCGTGGATTGTGAAATTTCGTAATAAAAATTGTTTTGCAACTGTGTTTTCGGGAGTACAGTTCCATTTAACTTTACGTTAGCAGCAGGATTACTGCATACAATTCTGAATCTATCGTAGGCACGGCCGGATAGTGGCGATGTTACGAAATTTTTACCCCACGATGCGGTGGGGTACGCTTGCTGGAACAGGTTATCACCTGAGGTGGTCACACATCCTATAGTAGAAAAATTACTTCCGGAATAAACGGCTATCCTTTTACAACCGTCTGCACCGGTGCTCACCGATTTAATGCGCGTTCCAGTTAAATCCTTGCTGGCTATTCCCTGGTAAAGCTCGCCTTTATTTAACGTGATATTAAATTTAGTATTGGCCGCATTACCATTTGTCAATGTAGCCGACGGTGTAATTTCGACAGTGGTATTGTCTTCTGTAGCAATCACACAAAAAGTAGAAAAGTTTGAGTCTTGGGTATAGTTGATGCTATAGTAGTCTTTAGCCAAAGCTGCCACTGGCAAAACCAGCGTAGCTCCCGAACGCATATTGGCATAAATGTGCGCATAAACTACGATAGGCTTTTCTGAAGTGATATGTATACCTTTAAATGCCTGACCTATATTAGCCAAATAAGCAGAGGCAGGCACGTCAACTACCGTAATTTGATTAGCCGTTACCGTAAAGCTTTGGGAAGAGGAGCCATCTGCTAATTCTACCTTACCGGTTGTATTTACATCGCCGGTAATATACAATGCCATTTTACTACCGTTTATTCCGCCAATTCCATTGATATGCAGCATATAAGCGGTCCAAAAATCAGTGCCCTGATTAGTGGTATTACCTTGGGCAAAACCTTTATTTAAATTGCTTAGCAAGAGTACTAAAAACAACAGCAGGTTACTCAAAAACCTTTTCACACATCAATAGTATTAGTGGACCAAATTAATTCGGGAAGTTTAAATAGCGTTAAAAACGTTTCTAAAAATACATAAATATTTAATTAAAAATATCTTAGAACAGATTTACGTTTCGATTGTAAGCACACCGGCAATACTCCCACATCAGTAGGCAATGGTAAGCTACTAACTTACAGTCAGTTAATTCTATAAGTTCACTGGTGTGTTTTTATAAACATCTTTTGAAACCGCCAAATCGCAATATATCTTTTTAGTTAAAAATATCTATAAAAAATATTGCGAAACATTATTGATTTTAACAACGTAGAAAACCAATAAACTCACTGATAAATTCCATGAGTGAAGCCGGCAAATTACGTAGATTTGCAACCCCTTAATTAAACTATTAATTGATAAAACTCAACTGAGCGCTTTGAGTATGTGGCGCTTTTTTAAATGAAGTTACGTCCTTCTGCATTTTTAATAGACCGTCAGATTAAAAAAGGCTTAAATCTGGTGATGGCGCATGGCACCGTAAACAGCAAGGCGAAGTATTAAAAAACATAGCCTAAAAAAATGCCACACAATAGTCCGAGTGGCATTTTTTCTATTACAACGTACCAGTTACTTTACAGCGAATATATCCCCCTTATTCCATTCAGGACGTATTGGGTTATTAGCCACCAGATAGCCTATCAAAAAGTTTAACCTGGCATATTTGGCACCGGCGTCAAAATCAAATATTCCGTTAATATCATCCTGCGGTTTGTGGTAGTATTTGGCGCGCCATACCGCCACTGTCTCATTCAGGTTATTCTTACCATCAGGCGTGCGGCTGCCGTATTTAATGTGCAGGGCAGGTATACCCTGTTTTACAAAGCTATACTGGTCGCTGCGCACAAAACGATTTTCTTTAGGTTCCGGGTCGGGCTCCACGATTAAATCCAGGTAAGCGGCTGCCTCGTCTACCACTTTGGCCAGTGAGGAATGCTCGGCACCTAAGGCAGTAACCGAAAGCAATGGTGCAATAATGGTTGGCATGTCGGTGTTTACATCAGCTACAATATTTTTAACAGGCACAGTTGGATGCAAGGCAAAATAACCCGAACCTAACTCGCCTAACTCTTCACCGGTTACGGCTACAAATAGTACTGAGCGCTTAGGTTTAACTTTTACATGCGAGTAGATATTGGCAATCTGCAGCATGCTGGCTACGCCCGATGCGTTATCGTGTGCGCCATTATAAAGCGAATCGCCTTCTACCGGGCGGCCAATGCCTAAATGGTCTAAATGCGCACTGTGTACCACATATTCGTTTTTCAACTTTGCATCGCTGCCGGTAACCTTCCCTACCACGTTAAAGCTGTTTACATCTTGCCAGGTGCTGGTGTATTTACCTTTCAGGGTAAAACCTAAATCGGCCGACTGTACAGTTCCGTTTTTAAGGGCTGCTACAGCAGCATCAATCTCCTTACCGCCCCCCTGCAACAATTGTTTAGATACGGCATAGTTCAGGTTAGCTACCAATTTAATTTGAGTAGAATAAAAACTACCCGACACCGCTACCTTACCCTGATTGTCCAGCACGCTGTACGACGGACGGTTTAAATTACTCATCATGCGGCGGGTACTGTCTGACGAGGCGAAAAGCACCGCTACAGCGCCATGAGCCGCAGCGTTTTTTTGCAGCGTTACCATGTCCATACTATGCGAGGCCACCGAGGATGGAAAGCTTTTGGGCGCTCCCCTAAAAATCAGTACCGCCTTGCCCTTTACATCTATACCCTTATAGTCGTCATAATTTTGTTCTGCATTAGTGATACCGCAACCTACAAATACAACCGGTGCGTTTACACTGCCGGCAGCTTCGGCCGGGTTGGGTGTTACGGTAACGTCTTTACCATAAGCCAAAATACTCCCCGATGTACCCTTGGTTAGTATCACCTCAGCATTAGGGCCTATAAATGCTTTACGGAGTTTAACCTGTTGCAGCCAACCACCAGCTTCGCCTGCGGGTTGTACACCATAGGCTTTCATTCGGCTAATCACATAGTCGGCAGCCATCTGGTAACCTTCGGTGCCCGGTTGTCTGCCTTTCAACTTATCGTCGGCCAGGTAGGTAATGTCGGCCTTAAGCTGAGCTGCACTGGCCTGTTCCATGGCTTGCGCCATATCTTTACTCACGGTTGCCTTTTGTGCCTGGGCTATATTTACCATCAAGCCTACACTCAGGCCGGCAGTAATCATATAACTTAATGTCTTCATAAATCAATAAATACAAGAATGCTAAAATTATCTTTTTGTAGGTAATTATACCAGCCCGCACCCTTTATCATCAATATTTTACAACGGCAATTAAAATTTAGTTGACACATCAACTTTATTATCTAAATTTATACCGTGGAAAGATGCAGTATAAATAAGGACTTGTTGTTGTTCAAAATCTTCAATATTCACAAAATAATTTGTAACAAAGCCAACAAATTATTTTCTAAAGATGGAGTAAACATCCAGTTCGAACAAATACCGGTGTTGATGGTGGCTTATTATCACGGTCCGGTTTCTCAGCAGGATATTGCTGATGAAATTACCCGTGATAAATCGTCTGTGCTTAGAACGATAGCATCGTTAGAAAGCGCCGGATTTTTGCAGGTACAACCCGATGCAACCGATAAAAGAAAAAAACTGGTAAGCATTACGGATACAGGGGAAGATTTAGCCAAAAAGATAGCTGGTGAAGCTGACGCGATAGACGACCAGATGTTTACCAACCTATCTGTAGCCGAAAAACTGATACTGACAGAACTTTTAGAAAAATGTGCTAATCACCTTCAGGCAATTACTTAATATTTTTTATTATTAGTTGATACATCAACCTGTTTAAACATCTACTAAAGCGCAATCATTTTAACTCATAACCTATTATATTAAACCCTGCTGCAAAAGCAATCATGAAAACCTATTTAATTATACTCAGCCTGCTCTGCCTGATGCATTTGGACGGGAAAGCTCAATTGGTGCCGCCCGGCAATCAAACTTACAGCTTTACCCTGCAAGACTGCATTAACTACGCTTACGAACACCAGGACACTGTAATTAACGCTGCTTTAGATATTAAAAGCACTGAATACCGCATTAAAGAGATTATTGGCAGCGGTTTACCTCAGGTAAACGCCGGGGCTACGTTTCAGGATTATTTGAAACTACCTTCTACCCTTGTAGATATCAGTGCATTCTCAAACGGGCAAGTGCCGCCAGGAACGCTGGCGCCGTTTAAATTTGGGGTAAAATACCAATCAAACTTAACGCTCGATGTTAACCAGATTGTTTTTGATGGCAGCTTTTTGGTAGGCTTGCAAGCGCGTAATACTTACCGCGAGTTGTCGCAACGCAATTACAAACGCACCAGAATTTCTGCTAACGTAAACGTTACTAAAGCCTATTACCAGGTTTTGGTGAGCGATGAGCAGATGAAATTACTGGATGCCAACCTGGCTCAGCTCAAACAACAGCTTGACCAAACTACGGCACAAAACAAACAAGGTTTTGTAGAAAAGATAGACGTTGACCGTTTAGCTTACCAGTACAACGCCTTGCAAACCCAGCGCGAAAACGTGGTACGCTTACTGGTGCTGAATTACCAGTTGCTTAAGTTCCAGATGGGTATGCCCATCGGCGAAAACCTGATATTGAAAGACAAACTGGCCGACGTTAAGCTCGAAGAAAACACCGCCGACTTGAACACAGACTCCACATTTTATAAAAACCGGGTCGAGTACAACTTATTTGAGTCGCAGGTTGCTTTGAACGGGTTTGACGTAAAACGTCGCAAAGCATTGTTTCTTCCGTCGCTTAACGCCTTTGGTAACGCCACGTCATCCTATCAAAACAACACTTTTAGCGGATTATACGGCAATTATTTTCCGGCCAGCTATGTGGGTTTGCGCTTAACCGTACCCATTTTTAGCGGTGGACAGCGCCTTGCCCAATTAAGGCAAACGCAGATTACACTGCAAAAATCGCAAAACGATTTGTACCGATTGAAAGACGCCTTAAACCTGCAGGCCAGCAGAGCCCGGATTGTGTTTTTTAATGGCTTGCAAACCTTAAACAGTCAGCGTCGCAATCAGGAGTTGGCGCGGGAGGTGTTGCGGGTCTCTAAAATTAAATACCAGCAAGGCGTAGGCTCCAGCATCGAGGTAACCCAGGCACAAACCGCCTTAGAAGACGCCGACAACAAATACATACAAGGCCTTTACGATGCCTTGGTGAGCAAAGTTGAGTTAGACAGAGCATACGGACGCATTCAATAATTACTGAACCTTAAGAGAATATAACCACATGAAAAAATTGATATATATACCTGCATTAGCTGTATTGGCGGCTTGCGGTACTAAAGATAAAACTGCCGAACTGGCCAAACTGAAGAAAGAACAGGCCGAACTTAACGCCAAAGTAACCTCGCTTGAGGCCCAGGTAGGCTCAAAAACCGACAGCGGCAAAGTGACAGATGTAAGCGTGCTGGAGGTTAAACCTACCGATTTTGCCAACTACATACAGCTGCAAGGTAAAATTGATGCCGAAGACAACGTAATGGCCTATCCGCAATCGCCGGGTACCATAACAGCCATTTATGCTAGGGCAGGCCAGCGTGTTAAACGCGGGCAATTGTTGGTGCAGTTAGACAATGCGGTGTTAAAGCAAAATATTGCCCAGGCAGAGGCGCAGACTTCGTTAAGTCGTACACTATTTCAGCGCCAAAAAAATCTGTGGGACCAGAAAATAGGCACCGAGGTACAATTTTTACAAGCCCAAACCGCTTTGCAGACTTCCGAAAAACAAGTAGCTGCTTTGCGCCAGCAGGCTAACCTTTATCGTATTGTAGCGCCCATTAGCGGCACTATTGACCAGATGGACTTAAAGCTTGGCCAAGCTGCCCAACCGGGTGTTACCGGAATACGTATTGTTAACGCCGATAATTTAAAAGTTAAGGCAGATGTGCCCGAATCTTATGCCGGCAGCGTAAACACAGGTAATACAGTTA
>CAJYSL010000131.1 GCA_913777515.1 uncultured Mucilaginibacter sp. | reverse complement strand
CAACGCAAAAAACTGACAAATAACAGCTAATAAATTCACATGAAATCCGCCTGTAAATATATATTATGTGCTCTATGGATAACCCTGGTTTCCATAAGCGTACAAGCAGCGGATATCTATGTATCGCTGTCGGGCAACGACAGTAACCCCGGCTCGCAACAGCAGCCCAAAGCTACACTGAACGCTGCCCTGCGCCAAGCACGTGAATTACGGAGATTAAATGATGTAACCATCAAAGATGGCATACACATTATCGTGTCAGGCGGCAATTACCAGTTAAACGAACCAGTTTTCATCCGGCCGGAAGATTCGGGAACGGTTCAGTCGCCGACTTGGATAGAAGCGGCGCCAAACCAAACGCCGGTTTTATGCGGAGGTGTTAAGGTAAACGGCTGGAAAAAGTTAAATGTGCCTGTTGTAGGTCTGCCTGTTAATGCCAAGGGTAAAGTCTGGGTGGCTGACTTGCCAATGTATCAAGGCTCAAAATTTCAGTTCAGGCAATTGTGGGTAAATGGCCGCAAAGCAATCCGTGCCCGCGAGAGTGATGATAACGACCGGATGAGCCGGATTCTGTCGGTAGACAAAATAAAACAGGAAATGTGGATTCCGACGCCATCGATAACGCTACCTGCTAAAACCGGACAGATGGAGATGGTCATTCATCAAATGTGGGCTATCGCCAATTTGCGCGTGAAAAGCATCACTGCCGAGGGCAACAAAACTAAATTAACGTTTCAGCAGCCTGAGAGCCGCATCCAGTTTGAGCATCCCTGGCCGGCAGCCGTCATTGATAAAAATCATCAGCAAAATGGCAACTCCGCGTTCTACCTAAGCAATGCCATCGAGTTTTTAAACCAGCCAGGCGAATGGTTTGCCGACCAGGATGCCGGTAAATTATATTATTGGCCGCGCATCGGTGAAAATATGACCCAAGCTGAAGCGATGGTGCCGGCTTTACAAACGTTACTACAAATTACCGGCACGCCCGACCGGCAGGTAAGTTATGTTTACGTTAAAGGTATCGGCTTTGAATATGCAACGTGGTTGCGGCCATCGCAACAAGGCCACGTACCGCACCAGGCCGGTATGTATATGCTGGATGCTTACAAACTGAAAGTTGCCGGCACGCCCGAAAAAGCCGGGTTAGAAAACCAGGCGTGGGTGGGCCGTCCCGCTGCCGCTGTTGAGGTGGCCTATGCACACCACACCGGTTTTGAGCAGTGCCGCTTCGAGCATATGGCCTCAACCGGTTTGGATTATCAGCGCGGAACACATGATGATGAAGTAAAAGGTAATCTTTTCAAAGATATTGGCGGAACGGCTATACAGGTTGGCATTTACTCGGACGAGGCTGTAGAAGTTCATCTGCCTTATAACCCGTCGGACTTGCGTGAAGTATGCACCAACGAAAAGGTGAGCAACAACCTGATTACTGATGTAACCAACGAAGACTGGGGTTGCGTGGGTATTGGTGCGGGTTACGTCAAAAATATTAACATCGAGCATAACGATATCAGCGAGGTTTCTTATTCGGGCATCAGCATGGGCTGGGGGTGGACTAAACTTAAAAATGCGATGGGCAATAACCGTATCTACGGTAACAAAATTCATCGTTACGGCAAGCATCTGTATGATGTGTCGGGCATCTACACTTTATCGGCCCAGCCTGGCTCGGTTATCGAAAACAATTACATTGATAGTATTTACCAGGTACCTTACGCACACGATGTGCATCATTGGTTTTACCTATACTGCGACGAGGGCTCATCTGGCTTTACCGTGCGCAATAACTGGTGCCCGGCAGATAAATTTTTGCAGAACGCTAACGGTCCCAACAACCAATGGACCAACAACGGACCAGTGGCCGGCCAAGAGGTTAAACAAAATGCTGGATTACAGAAAGATTATCTGGCCTTATTAAAATACATTGCCCCGGCAGATAAACGCGAGTCTGTTAATTATTTAGGCTACGACATCAAAGCCGATAAGCCGCAGGTGATCGAATTGATGGTTGAGCAAGGCCAAACGCCCGATGTGGCCAAAGTAAAAGATTTATGTGTGCGTAATGGTATTCCCGTATCATCGGTTTATCAGTGGCAAAACCGGCTGGTTATGTTCGGCAATATTCCTAACGCCGACCGCATCGCTCAGCAGCTCAAAAGCATGTTCAACGGAGCAGAGGTTAAAAGTTACAATACGCCTTTTTACACTTTTAATGCCCGGCAGCATTGCGGTCCGGGTACGGCTGTGGCAAAAGAGTGGGATAACATTGTATTGACCGCTAACTTGGTAAATGACCTTAAAAAGCAGCAGGAGTATTTAGATTATCATGCTACCCAGTTTCAAAAGTGGCCCGAGGTAGCCAAAGGATTTTGCAATGCCAGTTTTCAGCAGTTGCTGGTTTATAAAAACGGCAGACAATTGATGCTGATTATCAGCATACCTAAGGGCGAAAGCCTGGATAAGCTGAACCCAAAAACCACGGAAAGCAACCCTCGGGTGGACGACTGGAATGCCATTATGAAACAGTACCAGAAGGGCGTGAGCGGCACCAAACCGGGCGAGGTTTGGGTATTCATGCAACCGGTAAAGCAATCTTAAACATTATATAAACCAACAACACCGATTATACAACCCATGTTAAAATTAGGCATTTTAGGATTAGGCGAAGGCCGCAGTACTATGTCGGCAGCGTTACAAAGCTCCAAAATAGAACTGGCCATGGTATGCGACCGTAACCTGGACATGTGCAAGCGCCGCGCCCAGGAATTTGGCTTCGAAAACTATACTACCGAATACCAGGATATGTTGAACCATCCTGATATAGATATTATTGCCATCTATACACCCGACCATCTGCATGCCGACCATATTAAACAAGCACTGCTGGCCGGTAAGCACGTGGTTTGTACTAAACCCCTGGTTGATGATTTGAGCCGTGCTAATGAGTTGATTGAAATTTCGACCCAAACCGGTAAAAAAATTTTTGTGGGCCAGAGTTCACGTTTTTTTGAGCCCGCCAAACGTCAGCAAAAAGATTTTAAGGAAGGTTTGATAGGTGAACTGATTACGGTAGAGTCGCATTACCATGCCGACCACCGGTGGTTTTTAGAGAAGCCTTGGGCTTTAGAAGATGCCTTTAAATGGTTGTATGGTGGCTTAAGTCACCCGGTAGATTTTATCCGTTGGTACCTGCCCAACATTGAGGAGGTAATGGGTTACGGCATGATTAGCAGTAACGGTAAAACTGCCGGATTAAAAAACCATGATACCATGCACTTCATCTTTAAAGCCACCGACGGCCGCATAGCTCGTGTAAGCGGCGCTTATACCGGCCCTACGCAACCTACTAAACGCGATAGCGGCATGACCGTTATTTTGCGTGGTACCGAGGGGGCATCGCAAGCCGACTACCATGAGTTGCGTTACTCGGTGACCGATAAAACAGGCGAGGAGCGGATTGTGCATTGGGGCGACAGCACCATCAAGTACTATTTCCGTTTCGAGGGCCAAAGCCATCATGCCGGTGAGTATCAAAATTACCTGGAGTACTTTGCTGATTGCCTGGAAAGTGGAGAAACCGCCTATCCCGACTTAAAAGAGGGCATAGGCACAATTGCCTTATTGCAGGCCATGGACCGCTCGCTGCAAACCGGCATGCCCATAAAAATAGCAGACATTTTAGCCGAATTTAATATACCAGCCGAAGCTTTAAATTCCGATACCAACGCCCATGGGTAATATTTTACAACATTTAACCACTTTAGATTATGCTATAGTAGTTGCCTACGTAGTTATATTATTGTTTTTAGGCATACAGGCATCGCTCAAAAACCGCAAGCGCGGCGATGAGGAAACTCTTTTTTTAGGCGACCGGTCTTTGCGGTGGCCCAGCATCGGCTTTAATATGTGGGGTACTAATGTTGGCCCATCTATGTTGGTGGCCTTTGCCGGGGTAGGCTTTAGTACAGGCATTGTAGCGGTCAATTTCGACTGGTACGCTTTCCTGTTTTTGATGTTGCTGGCCTTGGTGTTTGCGCCGCGTTATCTGGCGGCTAAAGTAAATACCATGCCCGAGTTTATGGGCCAGCGTTACGGCGACTCCACCCGGACTATATTAGCGTGGTACGCATTGGTTAAGATTCAAATCTCCTGGCTATCGTTAGGCTTGTACGCTGGCGGTACACTGGTACGGCAAATACTGGGCATCCCCATGTGGGAGTCGGTGATTGTGCTGGTGGCTTTTGCCGGTTTGTTTACTTACATGGGCGGGCTAACGGCTATTGCTAAAGTAAACGTGTTTCAGATGCTTTTGCTTATCGGCGTTTCCATCATGCTTACCGTATTGGGCGTAAAGCGTGCAGGCGGACTATCGTATGTTTATAACCACGTGCCCGGCCACTTCTGGAATTTATTTCACCCGGCTTCCGACCCTAATTACCCTTGGTATGCCATAATGCTGGGTTACCCCGTTGCGGCGGTGGCTTTCTTTTGTACCGACCAATCCATGGTTCAATCGGTATTGGGTGCTAAGGACCTGG
>CAJYSL010000130.1 GCA_913777515.1 uncultured Mucilaginibacter sp. | reverse complement strand
GTACAGCAAACCCAGGTTAAAAACCGGTTCGTAACTGGTGCTGTTTAATTCAATAGCACGCAAGTACAGCGACTCTGCCCTATCGTATTTTTCCAAATGATCGTAACAGTTGGCGGCAATGTAAAATACATTGGCGTCTGTACTGTAGGCATCTATCAAATATTTTAATAACGGCTCTAAGTCCTTGTAATTGTTTTGGTTGTTGTAAATATTGGCTTCTTCCAATAATAACCCTTTATCCGCCGGTAGTAAGCGTCTCCCCTTTTTCAATACGTCTAAAGCTTCAGAGGTATCCCCCATCGTTTTATAAATATTGGTGGCAGCCAGTACGTATTCTGCTTTGATACTATCGGCGGTTAATAATGTTTCATAGTATTTAACAGCCTTTTGCAAATGTCCCGCACGAGCGTTGGCATAAGCTATATAAGTATTAATCTGGCCAAATTTGGGCGCATATTGCTGTGCCTTCTCAAAATTAGTAACCGCGTTGTTAAAGTTAAGATGACGAACATCATCGAACCCGTTGCGGATATAAACGTTGGCCAGGCAGCGTTTAGAAAAATCAAGCTCGGTTTGATAACGATAAATCTTTTTGTTTTGAGACAACCGGTCTACGAGGGTTACCGTTTTTGCAAAAAAATCGGGCGGATTGCCTAATTTGTTAGTCGAATCGATATAAGCAATGCTGGAGTAGACAATAGCTTTATAAATGTTCTTATCCAGGTTGGATGAATCTTTACGGGTTCTAATCAGGCTGTCTACCGATTTTTTTGCGTTGGTGAGGTATTTAAGTTCGCCTTTCTGGCGATAGTAAGCAAGGTTGTTTACCACAACCTTTAACGCTTCGGTTTGCCCGAACGCCAAAGGAGCGGTAAACAATCCTAATAAAACCAGAATAATGATTTTACGGCTTAATAGCTTCATTTTTATTCATTTTCGGCATCGTCCGGTGCATCGCTGGCTGGGCTGTCGGTGTCTTCTTCGCCTACGTCGCTTGCGTTAGTGCTTAAACTGCTTTCAATCGCTTGTTCCAGTTCTTCTTCCTCACTATGCTCAATCTTGGCTACCGAAGCAATTTCATCATTCCCTTTAAATGATATCAGCCTCACTCCTTGCGTTGCCCTTCCCATTACCCGTAATTGATTCATTGCAATACGAATAATGATACCCGAACGATTAATAATCATCAAATCGTCCGTATCAGTAACGTCTTTTATGGCAACAAGTTTGCCGGTTTTTTCAGTTACGTTGATGGTTTTTACACCTTTACCGCCGCGGTTGGTTACACGATAATCTTCGATGTCGGTACGTTTGCCATATCCTTTTTCAGATACTACCAAAACTGTAGTTTCGGCATCGTTTATGGCAATCATACCTACTACGGCATCATTGTCATCCTCTAACGTAATACCACGAACACCGGTAGCTGTACGGCCCATTGGTCTAACCGTAGCCTCGTTAAAGCGAATAGCGCGACCTGATTTTAATGCCATTACAATTTCGCTAGTACCCGTTGTCAAGGTGGCCTCCAGCAACATGTCGCCATCGTTGATGTTGATAGCATTGATACCGTTGGCACGCGGACGAGAGTAAGCCTCGAGCGATGTTTTTTTGATGGTACCTTTGCTGGTACACATAATGATAAAGTTGTTTTCCAGGTACTCCTGGTCTTTCAAATTCTTCACCTTGATGTATGCCTTAATCTTTTCCTCTTTAGGGATGTTGATGATATTCTGGATGGCGCGCCCTTTTGAAGTACGTGTGCCTTCAGGTATCTCGAACACCCGCAACCAGAAACAACGACCAGCCTCGGTAAAGAATAGCATGTAGTTGTGGTTAGATGCCACTAACAAGTGCTCAATAAAGTCCTCGTCGCGGCTGTTGCTGCCCAACGCGCCTTTACCGCCCCGGCCCTGTCTGCGATATTCGGTTAACGGCGTACGCTTGATGTATCCCTCGTGCGAAATGGTAATTACCACCTCCTCATCTTCGATGAAGTCTTCAGTCATCATCTCGGCACTCGAGTGAACCATCTCGGTTTTACGCTCGTCGCCGTATTTTTCTTTAATCTCGAGCAGTTCGTCTTTGATAATCTGCATCTGCAGAGCCGGATCGGCCAGTACGGATTTCAGATACTCGATAGTCTTCATCAGCTCGGCATATTCTTCTTTAATTTTGTCGCGCTCCAGACCGGTTAAACGGCGTAGCGTCATATCCAAAATAGCGCGGGCCTGAATTTCACTCAAACCAAACTGGGTCATTAAGCCATCACGGGCCTCCTCAGGCGTAGCCGATGCACGGATTAAACGGATTACTTCGTCTAGATGGTCTAAAGCAATCAGCAACCCTTCGAGGATATGCGCACGCTTTTCGGCTTCCGCCAGTTCGTAACGGGTACGGCGTACTACTACCTCCTGCCTGTGCTCCACAAAATGGTGGATGAGGTCTTTCAGGTTCAGCAGCATTGGGCGGCCTTTTACCAGCGCAATATTATTTACACTAAAAGAAGTTTGCAGCGACGTATACTTATATAAGTTGTTTAAAACGATCGCTGCATTGGCATCACGCTTTACTTCGTATACCACACGGATACCCTCGCGGTTAGACTCGTCGCGAATGGTAGAAATACCTTCAATTTTCTTTTCGTTTACCAGTTCTGCGGTGCGCTCAATCATGTGCGCCTTATTTACCTGGTAAGGTATTTCGGTCACGATGATGCGCTCGCGGTCGTGGTTGAACGTTTCTATTTCGGCGCGGGCACGTAAAATGATACGGCCACGGCCGGTTTCAAAAGCATCTTTGGCACCTTCGTAACCGTAAATGATACCACCGGTCGGGAAATCCGGACCTTTAATGTAGTTCATTAATTCAGGCACCTCAATATCGCGGTTATCAATTAACGCCGTAGTGGCATCAATCACCTCGGTTAAATTGTGCGGCGCCATGTTGGTGGCCATACCAACGGCAATACCCGAAGCACCGTTAACTAACAAGTTTGGTATTTTAGCCGGCAGTACGCTTGGTTCTTCAAGCGAATCGTCAAAGTTTAGCTGATAATCAATGGTATCTTTGTTGATATCAGCCATCATTTCTTCGGCTATTTTTTGCAGGCGGGCCTCGGTATAACGCATGGCTGCAGGGCTGTCGCCGTCAATAGAACCATAATTACCCTGACCATCTACCAAGGGGTAGCGCAAGCTCCAGTCCTGGGCCATACGTACCATGGTATCGTAAACAGACGAGTCGCCGTGCGGGTGATATTTACCCAACACCTCCCCCACAATACGGGCTGATTTTTTGAACGGCTTGCCGCTGGCCAAACCTAAGTCAAGCATACCAAAAAGTACGCGTCTGTGTACAGGTTTTAAACCGTCGCGTACATCGGGTAAAGCCCGGCCAACAATAACCGACATTGAATAATCAATGTAGGCTGACCGCATTTCTTCATCAATGTTTATAGGAATGATTCTGTCTTCGTTCTTTGAATTATCTTCAGCCATTTGAAATTTTATGTAAGAAAAATTTGCTCAATGTTTTTAGGTTGATGTGCAAAAACTGACCTGCGAAGATACAAAATTTACCTTAAAATGTTGGACTATTTACCAACATTCGGGCATCGGCACTTGTTACGTGACGCTTCGCAAACAATAAAAATCAGTTTATTTTTAGGACTACTTTACACGTACCCAATACTCTTCAACCTGCATTCCGGTCGGTAATTTTCCTTTCAAAACCAAGGTATCTTTTCGCTTGCTGATTTGGTATTGCACAGCTTTGTTGGTTAGTTTAGACGGCTGCATACAATAAGTTTCGGTTTCGGTGTAATTACTGCCCGAAAGCGCGTATTTTCCTGCCTGATATTTTTCGGGTTTACTGCCAGATGCCAGAATATAAGCGGTAAAGCCTTTGTCGGTATAAACGCGCTGTAGCTGATAATCTTCTGTACCGCCTTCGGCTTTGCCATTGTATACACCGCCAGCAAATCGCCATTTACCTTTTAGCTGAGGCGACGGGTTAACAAAAGCAAAAACAGCTAACACGCTGCAAAGCGCCGGCACAAATATTTTATTCATAAAGTAAATATTAAACTATTGTTAGTAAAGCAGTTATGACGTCCAGTTAATTCCTTTTTTTAATAGTTCCTGTGTTTTTTGCTCTTCGCTGCCGGGTTCGGGCTGGTAATTGTAAAGCCATTGGGCCGTTGGCGGCAAACTCATCAAAATTGACTCAATGCGGCCGTTAGTTTCCAGTCCAAACTTAGTACCTGCATCATAAACCAGATTAAACTCGGCGTAACGGCTGCGGCGCTGGTATTGCCATTGCTGCTGCTGCTCGTTAAAAGGCTTATGCCGGTTACGGTTCACCAACTCGGTGTAAACCGGCGCAAAGGTACGGCCCACCGCTTTAGAAAACTCAAATATGTTTTCCCAGCTAATATCATCGCTTGCGGTTAAACGGTCGTAAAATATACCACCTATACCGCGTGTTTCGTTACGGTGCTTAATAAAGAAATAATCATCAGCCCAGTTTTTAAAGCGATGATGAAAATCCGGGTGAAAGCGGTCGCAAACCGCTTTTAATTGATGATGAAAAAAACGGGCATCTTCTTCAAATACATAATGAGGTGTTAAGTCGATGCCACCTCCAAACCAACGCAATGGTTGACCGCCATCTAGGGCTGAGGGCATTTCAAAATAACGGATATTCATGTGGATAATGGGCACCATGGGATGATTCGGATGCATCACGATGGAAACCCCGGTTGCAAAAAAATCGTCCTGCTCAACTTTCAATCCGCGTTTTACGGAGTCAGGCAATTTTCCGTGAACGGCCGAAAAATTGACGCCACCTTTTTCTAAAAGGTTGCCGTTTTGAATAACCCGCGTACGACCGCCGCCACCGCCGTCGCGCTCCCAGGTTTCTTCAACAAAGGTTGACTGGCCGTCCAACTGCTCAAGTGCTGAGCAAATCTCGTCTTGTATTTGTTTATACTCTTCCGCTATCTGTTCTTTACTGATCATGGCGCAAAAATGCAAAAAATGAAAGTTAACTTGTCATCTTCACCCCAGATGTTGCCGTTGCAGGTGTAACATCTCTGTCATCTTCCATATAGTTGAGGTCTTTGCCAAAAGTTTCCTTAAGCTGACTAAGCGCAAAAAGCGCAATGACGGTCACAATCGCCATCATCACATAAGCACTGGTGATAATACTGTTTTGATTACCGCGGGCGTTGAAAAATTTAATAAAAAACTCGAAAGCCAGATGAATCGGTATCAGCGAACCACGTACAAAATTGGGCACGGTAGTGGTAACTGTAGCCCTGATGTTGGTACCAAACTGCTCTGATGCAATGGTTACGAACGTTGCCCAATAACCGATACAGAAACCAATGAACAAACTGATGATGACAAAGCGCTGCGGTGTAATACCATAAGAGTTTAGATACACCACCACACTTACTACCGAAAGCAATTGAAAAATCAACATGGTTAACCGCCTCGACTTGGTAACTTGCGCCAGTAAACCGGCAAACATATCACCTACCGACAAACCGATGTAAGTGTACATCACACCGGTGCCTGCACTTAACACCTCCGGCGCGCCTAACTGCTTACCAATTTCGGGCGCCTGGGTAATTAAAATACCCACCACAAACCAAAGCGGCGTACCAATTAAAATACAGTATAAATATTTTAAGAAACGATGTTTGCTGGTAAACAGCATCAAAAAATTACCTTTCGAAACCGAACTTTCTTCGACCTGCTTAAACATGCCTGATTCGAAGGTGCCAACACGCAACAACAATAGTAGTAACCCTAAGCCTCCGCCAATAAAGTAAGCCCGCTGCCATCCGTACTGGGCAACTGTAGCCGCGGCGGCTGCTCCCAATAAACCTACAACGGCTACTAGCATTGTACCGTACCCACGGTTTTCTTTGCTCATGGTTTCGCTTACCAGCGTGATGCCTGCGCCAAGTTCGCCGGCCAAGCCAATACCTGCAATTAAACGTACGATAGCGTAGGTGTTATAATCGGTCGCAAATCCATTAGCAAAGTTTGCCAAAGAGTACAGTAATATAGACCCAAACAGTACTTTGATACGCCCGAATTTGTCGCCTATCACACCCCAGATGATTCCGCCGACCAGTAGTCCAAACATTTGCATATTCAGGATAAACTCGCCTTTGGTGCGCATGTCTGCATCACTTACGCCAACATCGTGCAGGCTTTTTATTCT
>CAJYSL010000129.1 GCA_913777515.1 uncultured Mucilaginibacter sp. | reverse complement strand
TGATTAATACCGATGGCAGTTACCCGGCTACCGGCCGTTCTATTGTATACCGTGGCGGTGTTTTCCATCATTTGGCCGATATGGCTTATAAAAAGCAACTGCCCTCATCTATCACCCCGGCGCAGGTACGCGAGGCACTAGGTGCAGTAATTAAAAAAACGCTCAATGCGCCCAATACTTTTAGTAAGGAGGGGTGGCTCAATATAGGCTTGTATGGCAGTCAACCATCATTGGCCGAGTTTTACATCACTACCGGCAGCCTATACATCTGTACCGATATTTTTATGCCATTAGGTTTGCCCGAAACGGATGAATTCTGGAGCGCACCGCCTGCCCCCTGGACCTCGGTTAAAATATGGAGCGGACAAGACGTGCCTGCTGACCATGCTTTCGAATTAAAAAAATAACAACACACCCATAATTCATGACTCTAAGAAAATCTTTTTACGCATTTGTACTACTGGCAGCCGGTCTGGTCACTGCGTCAGTCAGTGTAAATGCTCAGGAGGCTAAACCGGTTGCTGTCAAATTAAAGCAATTTACGCCGGGTACCATCTGGCCTGATGATAAAGGCGTGCATATCAATGCGCATGGTGGCGGTTTGCTGTACAATAAAGGAACTTATTACTGGTACGGCGAACACAAAATTGAGGGTGGTGCAGGTAACCGGGCTATGGTTGGCGTGCATTGCTATTCGTCTAAAGATTTATATAACTGGAAAAATGAAGGCATTGCATTAAAGGTATCACCAGATACTACCAGCGATATTGCCAAAGGCTGTATACTGGAACGCCCGAAGGTGGTCTACAATAAAAAGACTAAAAAATATGTGATGTGGTTTCACCTGGAGCTTTTAGGCCAGGGGTACAAAGCAGCCCGTGCAGGGGTTGCCACCAGCGATAAAGCAACCGGGCCTTACACTTTTATCAAAAGTTATCGGCCTAACGCTGGTCAGATGCCTTACTACCCACCCGGAACTCTGGATGAAGATAAGGTGGATTGTGCAAAGCCAAGAAATAAAACAGAAGGTTTCTTTTGCCGCGATGTACCCGGTGGCCAGATGGCCCGCGACATGAATGTGTTTGTAGATGATGACGGTAAGGCTTACCACATTTTTTCGGCAGAAGAGAATGCTACTTTAGATGTAGCTGAGTTAACCGACGATTATACCGGGCATACCGGCAAGTTTTCGCGGGTTTATGCCGGTCGTTATACCGAAGCGCCTGCGCTTTTTAAACGCAACGGTATTTATTACATGATAGGCTCAGGTACAACCGGTTGGGATCCTAACCCGGCACGTTGGTTTACCGCAAAAAATATTTATGGTCCGTGGACGTATCACGGCAACCCATGTGTAGGTGAGGGAGCCGAAATTACCTTCGGTGGTCAGAGCACTTATGTATTGCCGGTAGCGGGTAAAAAAGATGCTTTCATCTTTATGGCCGATAAGTGGACACCTAAAAATGCGATTGACGGCCGGTATTTGTGGCTGCCCATCACCTTTAAAGGTGACGATATTGAATTGAAATGGATGAACGAGTGGACATTAGACGTTTTTAATAAGTAATAATGAAGAAAATTTATTGGTTAGTATTATTGCTGGCGGGCCATCTGGCGGTTAATGCGCAGGATAGCCTGATTACGGATATCGGCGCACGCAAAACAACCAGCTTAAATGGCAAATGGCAATACATTGTAGACCCGTACGAAACGGGGTTTTATGACTACCGTTATAAAGAGCTGAACGAAAAAAACGGAGACGCCTACTGGAACACCGATGTACAGAAAGACCGCACCGATAAAAAAGAGCACGGTTATATTGATAAGTATACCCTTGAGGTACCGGGCGACTGGAACCACCAGAAGCCTGAGTTTACCTACTATGAGGGCACCATCTGGTACAAAAAAACTTTTGATTACAAGCCGGTGCAGGGTAACCGCTATTTTATGTACTTCGGTGCTGTAAATTACCGCGCCGATGTTTACCTCAACGGTAAAAAGCTGGGCATGCACAAAGGTGGTTTTACGCCTTTCAACTTTGAAATACCTGCGGGTTTATTAAAAGAAAAAGGTAACTTTTTAGTGGTTAAAGTAGATAACAAGCGTTACGCGGATGAAGTGCCTACCTTAAACACCGACTGGTGGAACTATGGCGGTATCACCCGTAATGTATGTGTGGTAGAGTTACCTCAAAGTTTTATCCAGGATTTTGTATTGCAGTTGAAAAAGCCAGTTGCCGGTAAAGCACCGGCTGCATCACCGGATGCATCGGGTTGGGTTAAAATTAATAACCCTCAGGCTGGCGAAACCATCACCATTGAAATACCGGAGCTAAGATTCAAGAAGCAAATTCCTGCTACAGGCCAAACTACCGAGTTAAACTTAAAGCTGCCTAAGCTTCAGTTATGGAGCAACGAAACGCCTAAGCTGTACAAAGTAATTGTATCTACCAAAACCAACCGGGTTGAAGATAAAATTGGCTTCCGCACCATCGAGGCCTTTGGTAAGCAGGTATTGTTAAACGGCAAGCCGGTATTTATGCGTGGTATCAGTATTCATGGCGAAATTCCGCAGGATGTACGCCGGGCATATTCACAGGCCGATGCTATGCAGTTAATATCTCAGGCCCGTGATTTGGGTTGCAATATGGTACGTTTAGCGCACTACCCGCACGATGAGACAATGACCCGTCTGGCTGACTCATTAGGTGTCTTGGTTTGGTCGGAAATACCGGTTTACTGGACTATTAATTTTGGCAGCAACGAAGTGTTGAACAAAGCCAAAGCGCAGTTGGCCGAAATGATTTACCGCGACCATAACCGCGCAAGCATCATCATCTGGTCGGTTGGTAACGAAACGCCCATCAGCCCAACTCGCACCAACTTTATGCATAGCCTCATCACTGAAGCCAAGCGTTTAGATGGCACCCGTATGGTTTCGGCAGCATTAGAGGTAAATTATGCATCGGGCAAAAACCTGAACCTGATTGACGACCCGCTGGGCGAATTTGTAGACTTGGTGGCCTTTAACGAATACTTAGGTTGGTATGGTGGTACACCAGATATGTGCCGTAAAACCAACTGGGGCACACCTTACAATAAACCGTTGTTCATCAGCGAAACCGGTGCCGGTGCTAAAGGCGGTTTTCATGCCGACTCACTTACCCGTTTTAGCGAAGAATACCAGGAGTGGTATTACAAAGAGCAGGTAGCCATGTTAAAACGTATGCCAGATAATTATGTAGGTATATCGCCATGGGTATTGAACGATTTCCGTTCCCCAAAACGTAATAATCCGGTATATCAGGAAGGCTGGAACCGTAAAGGATTATATGACGATAAGGGCAATAAGAAAAAAGCATTTTATATATTGCAGGCTTATTACGAGCAAATGAAGCAATTGCACGACCATCCGAAAAAGAAATAATTTACATGAAGAAGAAGTATCTATATTTAGCGCTTAGCCTGTTTTTATGGGCCAAAGCACCAGCTCAAACACAACCCATCACCGGTTCGCACACCTTTGCTTTGGGTGATGAGGCGTTTATGTTGGACGGAAAGCCGTTTCAGATGATTTCGGGAGAAATGCACTATCCGCGCGTGCCGCGTGCAGCCTGGCGTGCCCGCATGAAAATGGCCAAAGCCATGGGACTGAACACCATCGGTACCTATGTGTTCTGGAATGTTCATGAGCCTCAAAAAGGCAAGTTTAGCTTTAGCGGCGAAGATGATATTGCCGAGTTTGTAAACATAGCCAAGCAAGAAGGCTTATGGGTGGTATTACGCCCAAGCCCGTATGTATGTGCCGAGTGGGAGTTTGGCGGTTACCCTTACTGGCTGCAAAATGAAAAAGGTTTGGTAGTGCGCAGTAAAGAAACGCAGTACCTTAAAGAATACGAAGCCTATATTAAAGAGGTAGGCAAGCGTTTAGCTCCTCTGCAAATTAATCACGGCGGTAACATCCTGATGGTGCAGATTGAGAACGAGTACGGCTCATATGGCAGCGATAAAGAGTACCTGGCCATTAATCAGCGCATGTTTAAAGAAGCCGGTTTTGACGGCTTGTTATATACCTGCGACCCAGCAGCCGACCTGGTTGCCGGCCACTTGCCGGGCCTGATGCCTGCCGTAAACGGCTTGGACGACCCTGCTAAAGTAAAAGCACTGATTCGCGAGAACCACGGTGGTAAAGGTCCTTTTTATATTGCAGAATGGTACCCGGCCTGGTTTGACTGGTGGGGAACGCCGCACCATACTGTACCGGCCAAAGGCTACGCCGCTAAATTAGACGGTGTGTTAGAGGCAGGAATTTCTATCAACATGTACATGTTTCATGGCGGTACAACCCGTGGTTTCATGAACGGTGCTAACTATAAAGATACTTCGCCGTTTGAGCCGCAAATCAGCAGCTATGATTATGATGCGCCATTAGATGAGGCTGGCAATGCTACGCCTAAATTTATGGCTTTCCGCGAGGTGATTGAGAAGCATCTGCCCGCTGGTAAAAAGCTGCCTGCAGTACCTGCCGCCAAACCTACCGTAAGTGTGCCGGCGTTTAAATTGACACAGCAAGCGGTATTGTTAAGCAATCTTCCGGCAGCTGTTAAAAATGCAACCCCGCTTACCTTCGAAGATTTGAACCAGGATTACGGTTACGTATTATACCGCACTAAAGTGTCTGGCGGTAAATCAGGACTATTAAAATTAACTGATTTGCGCGACTACGCTGTGGTGATGGTAAACGGTAAAATGGTAGGTACGCTCGACCGCCGCTTAAACCAAGACAGCATGGAAGTGAGCCTGCCTAAAGGCGAGGTTACACTTGATTTGCTGGTTGAAAACATGGGCCGTATCAACTTCGGTAAATATCTGTTGCAAAACAAAAAAGGTATTACCGAAAAGGTAAGCTTTGCCGGTAGCGAACTGAAAGGCTGGCAAATGTACAGCTTGCCTTTTGCCGATACCAAATCGCTTAAGTTCACTGCCGTATCAGGCAAAAACAGTAACGAAAGTCCGGTAGTACGTAAAGGCAGCTTTACGTTAAACAACGTGGCGGATACCTATTTTGACATGGAAAGCTGGGGTAAAGGCGTGGTTTGGGTAAACGGCCATAATCTAGGCAAGTACTGGGGCATCGGTCCGCAACAAACACTTTATGTGCCTGCCGAGTGGCTAAAAAAAGGTGCTAACGAAGTAGTTGTGCTGGAGTTGTTGAAACCTGAACAAACCGAGTTGCAGGGCATTCAAAAGCCGGTATTAGATAAGTTAGGGAAACCAACCATCTTAAAAATTTCAGCAGTAAAATAAATAATACT
>CAJYSL010000128.1 GCA_913777515.1 uncultured Mucilaginibacter sp. | reverse complement strand
GCCTGTCCTGTGGGATGCCGAAATAAATTCGGCATGACGGGTGGAGCAGGTTTTGCCTGAGGTTGGTGTTGTCAACTTTGGTGCTATCATCAACCTCCCGCTATGCAGGAACGCGTGCAGCCTGCGGTGCGTGCCAAAGCCAATAGCTGCTAAATCAACCCATCCTAACCCTTACTGCTCATTAATCAACTCATGGGCAATCATGGCTCCGGCTAGGTTGCCGGCGCCTACGGCAGCCGCTACCGAACGCATCGGACTGGTATTGTCGCCTGCGGCAAATATTCCGGGAATGGTGGTTCTTTTTTGGTCGGTTATTTCCAGGTAGCCTTGCTCGGTTAAGCTGCAACCCAAGGCTTGCGGGATGGGGCAATGCTGCTCAAACGGCAAACGTGCGTATAAAGCGTTTAAAGCCCGCGTGCTGCCATCGGCAAAGCGGAGCTGCTTAAGCATACCATCTACATGGTCAACACAAATAATTTCAGTTTCTACTACGGTAATGTTACGAGCAAGCAACGCCTGGGTTTGCTCTGGTGTGAGTTTTGATTTTCCGTTGGTAAATAGGGTAAGGTGAGGCGTCCAGTTTTGGATGAACCGGGCAAAGTCCGGCGCATGCTCGTCGTTCATTAAAATGCCGGTAACTTGGCCGCGGTACTCGTAGCCATGGCAGTAGGGGCAGTGTATAATGGATATCCCCCAGCAATCGGCAAAGCCCGGAATATCGGGCATCAGGTCTTTGATGCCGGTAGCAAACAGCAGCTTTTTGGCGTTAATAGCCTCAGGCTGCCCCGACACCCACAGCCTAAAATCATTGTTTGTGCCATTCACATCAGTCACCGTGCCCGATAGCCACTGCACGGTGTCGTAATTTAGCACCTCGTTTTTGGCCACTTCCAGTATTTCGGCCGGGCGCCAGCCATCATGGGTGATAAAATTATGCGAGTGCGGCGTTTGCCGGTTGCAGGGCAGGCCGCTATCAATAATAAGCGCGCGCTTTAACGCCCGCCCCAGCGACATTGCCGCCGACAAACCGGCGTTGCTGCCGCCAATAATAACTACATCGTATATTAGGTTGATATTCATTGATAGTGATGATAAAAGTTGATGCGTAAATCAGGATGGTTATTCGTTGGTATTAGTGTGGATGCCTATGCTGCGGCTGAACGAAAACAAGGCAAAGCGCTTAATGTCGTTTCGGGCTACGTTGCCCGAGCCAAGAGCATTGATGGTAGTGGTTACCATGCCACCGAATAATACAAAAATCCAGGCGGGCGTAAGTTCGGCGCTGATGATGCCCGTTTTTTGTAAACCGGTAACAATGGCAAACCATTGCTTTTTTATTTCGTCAAACTCGCCTTCGGGCGTGTCGGGCATTTGCCGGTAAGGCGGGTGCTGTTGCAGCTTATCTAAAAAGGCATATTTACTGCCGCAGTCGATGCCAGCATACAACATCTGCTCTAATTGTGCGAGCGGGTCGGTGCTGCTCTTTATGGCGGCCATCATGGCGCTACGGCATTTGCCCTGCATCTCTGTTTGGCATGCTTCCATCAATTGAGCGCGGTCTTTAAAATATCGGTGCAGCGTGCGCCTGGTCACCTGTGCATGGTCGGCTACAACTTCTAAGTTGGCCGACAAATCCACATTAAATACTTCAATGGCGGCATCGATAATTTTCTGCTGGGTAGTTTCCACACCGCAAACTTAAAATATTTCTCATTTTTGAGACATTTGAATATTTTATGTGACAATTGAATGTGATTTGCGTTCGATTACATTTATTGGGAAGATGCTGTTTTCTTCGCTGTCATGCCGACGAAGATCGGCATCCCACTTGCTAATCAGTGATACTTAATTAAAGATGCTCGGAGTTGAACTTGTTTTGTGGGATGCTGAAATAAATTCAGCATGACTGTCGGAGGCTATTGATTTTTATCAATTACGCATATTGGAATCACCAACGTCCCGGCAAGTAACCCTTTAAAACCCACTCCCCACATGTTTAAATCAAAATAATGCAAACCGTATGCTTTTGCGGCAGTTGTATTTTACAGTTAATAATATAAACCTATAGATAAAACAGTTATGAAAGCAACACATTTAATGATGGCCGTGGCCTCCGTTTTTTTATTCGAATATGCCGCTGCCAAAGCAGCCAACAACCATCACGCAGTAGCCGGTTTTAACCAGGCAACAGACGTACAGCAAGATACCATCAACCGTAAAAAGAACCGCAAAAACCAGCCGCCAACCCGCCCGGTAAACCCAACTAACCCGATGGACCCGACAAGGCCGATGAATCCGACCAATCCAACCAATAACCCGACCACCAACCCAACATACCCGAACAGGCCAACAACAAACCCAACGTCGCCAACGCAGCCGGTGCCCAATAATCCGATGAGCCCGACCAGCCCAACAAACCCGGCCAACCCAACCATGCCGCCAACTAACCCAACCACGCCGCCACGCACAACGCCGCCAAGCTCAAAGTAAGTGATGGTAAACGCTTATAGATAAGTATTTTATGATTATTATATAAAGAAAGCAGAGGCCCGGTGATTTGCATCGGGCCTTTATTGTATGATTTGTACTTGTAAACTTATCACTGTTTGCGAAATGAGGACTGCCGCTTGGTCGTCCTGCATGGCGGGAGGTCGGTGATAACACACGACCTCAAGCTGCAGTGCATTACATTTTAAAGTCCTCCCCTTTGGGGAGGATTTAGGTGGGGTATCTTGTATTTAAAATCTTCCGTGATATTCACCGGCAATGTATAATCCATCGATGGCGAACACCTGAAGTTAGCCGTTATGGCGATGGTTTTACCGATTAGTGGTTTGTAACGCAACTCGGCAGGTTGGGCACTGTTTACGTCGGTGTAAACGCGTATGTAGCGGGCGGTAACAGTGTCATCAAACCCCTTGCCGGCACTGTCGGGTTTAAAGAGCACGGGTTGCGGCAGTTCAAAAACCAAGGCGTGCTTAATGGTGTCGAGCCTAACGCGGTGAATAAGATCTCTGTAAATCAGTTTTCCTTGCAGCGTGTTTTGGCCGTAATAGCAGGCGGCAGGATTTTGCGCTACAGCTTTGAAAGCGCAAAAGGATAGTAGGGTAGACAGCAATAATTTCATGAGAGGAGCAGCATGTATTTAAAGACAAGTTAGCTCCCGGATACGTCGTTTTAAAATCTATTAGTCAGGTTTAATACAAATCTAATGCTTGAGTTGGGGTGTCAGGAGGTTATCTCATTGCCATGTGGTTACCTATTAATAGGCAACGTAATGACTTGTGCAACTGGGACATTACATATCTATAAACCTACGCACAAAAAAGCCCTGTTTGCAAACGGCGGGTGCCGGGTACAAACAGGGCGGTAAATATGGTAAAATCTGTATTCGTTATGCTAATTGCGCAAGTGAGTCGTTGAAAACAAACTCGGACGTTGCTGCAACCGGAACAGGTTTTTGTAAAAAATTAATGTATTGTTGGGTGATGGCTTCGGGGGTGAGACCAATACCGGCAGCTCTGCCCAGTTCAAACATCACTTTTTTGCCTTTTAAGCTGTATTTGATAAAAATTACGTTAGCATCGCAGGTAGAAGCCAATTTAAAAAACGAGTCGGTAATGTACATTTTGCCAAACTGGGTATCAATTTCTTGCGAACGCTTTACGCACTTGGTTTCAAAATCAATTAATACGGCAATCATTTTGCTGTCCATCAACAGGTTTTTAGCTTTAAAAAACGCAGTGGGTGATGGGTGTAACGAGTGATTGATTTCGCGGCCAAAGTACAATTCGCGCTCACGGATGCTCCACGAATTTACATCGTAATTATGGTCGTACAGGTGAGGAATGTAAGTAGGCATAAAATTGCCGTGGTAACCCACCAGTACCGTGCCTTTGCCCGATTTTACCGAGTTAGCAATCAACTCATCGTTGATGGTAACTTCCAAACCCAGGTCAAGGTGCATTACCGGCCTGATACACCAGATTAAAGCTGGCGATACCTCAGAGTCAAACTTAAAGTGTGCTGCCCGGTGCTTTTTCAGAAAAAAGGCATACCGCAGCAACGGTGCAAACAAAAAAGAAAAAAACGTAACTACTGCAAAACGGTGACGAACCGGAAATGATTGTACCAAAAATACATACAGTGAGCGGAGATACTTTGCCATAATTGGTGAGTGATGATGAGGTTAGTAAATATTTGTTTTGTTAATAAATTTTTGAACCGATAATACTGTCTCTACTTTTTATAATTGGTTAGTGAGCAAAGTGCTGACGTGTTGCCCGGTGTTACTTAATAGTTTCAAAAAATTGGCCAGCGTGAGGATTTGAGAGCAAAAAAGTCGAAAAAAAGTACGTTTGAGCTGCATAAACCCATTTTTATGCATAAAAATGGGTTTTCAGGTTTTTTTTGGCTGGTTTAATTGACAGTTAAACAGCCGCAGGTGTGAAATTTGTTAAGAAATTATTTCCCCACTTTAAATTCTTGGGTACAATGTTCTACGTTTGGAGGTCATAAATCCCGGTAAATACAGTCGAAAATACCACGCAAATTGCGGCCCATACAGAGTAGTTAGATAAGGTCAGATAAGCCGGCGCCAGATAAGCTGTATTGACTTTTAAGGCAAAAAAAAAGCCCTGTATGCAGATGGCTGCTGCCGGGTGCATACAGGGCGGTATAAAAAATGCCTTTATAAACTAAGCTAACTGTGCGTGTGCAAGTGTACCGTTTAATACAAACTCGGTGGTATCGGCAACCGGTACGCGTTTCTGCAAGAAACTGATGTACTGCTGAGTCATGCTTTCGGGGGTGAGTCCGATACCTGACGCTTTGCTAAATTCAAATACAATCTTTTTGCCTTTTACCCGGTACTTCATAAATATTACGTTGGCATTACAGGTTGCAGCCAGTTTAAAAAACGAATCGGTGATGTACATTTTGCCAAACTGAGTATCAATTTCCTGCGAGCGCTTTACGCATTTGGTTTCAAAATCAATTAATACAGCAATCATCTTGCTATCCATCAACAGGTTTTTAGCTTTAAAAAACGCAGTGGGAGAGGGTTGTATTGCGTGCTTGATCTCGCGGCCAAAATATACCTCGCGCTCACGGATGCTCCATGAGTTTACATCAAAGTTGTGGTCGCGCATGTGAGCTATAGACGCCGGCATAAAATTGCCGTGGTAACCAATCAACACCGTGCCTTTGCCCGATTTTAAAGAGTCGGTAACTACTTGGTCGTTTATCACTACCTCTAACCCTAAATCGAGGTGCATAACCGGCCTGATACACCAGATTAAAGCAGGAGAAACATCGGTATCAAATTTAAAATGAGCCGCCCGATGCTTTTTCAAGAAAGAAGCGTACCGCAGCCACGGTGCAAATAAATATGAACTTAAAGTAATGACCGCAAAACGGTACCGAACAGGTAACGATTGAATAAGCAATACATAAAGTACACGGGCGTATTTTAGCATAATTAACAAGTAGTGAATAGGTTAGTAAATAGTTTTTTCAAATGATTGATGTTGTATACCAGTAACGTTATGTTGATTGGTCGGCAGGCAAACCCGGAATGTGCAAGCCTGTAAACCATGTTTCCAAAAAATCGGCCAATAGCTACCTGTTAGCGCAGAAAGTTTTAAGAAATGTGAATTTATAAGGCGTATGAGGTATTTATTATCTAAAAAATAATGTTTTGCTTAATTTTTAATCAGTTTACTATTTGGTTAAACAATAACGGTAAACTGATTAATTAAGAAATAATTTCCCCGTTTTAAATTGTTGGGTATAATGTGCCACGCTGCAACTAAGTGTG
>CAJYSL010000127.1 GCA_913777515.1 uncultured Mucilaginibacter sp. | reverse complement strand
CCGCCTGCGTCCTATACGTAGAAGTCGTTGCCTGGGGAGCGTCCGAGGTAGCGTTGGGCGTCATGTCGCCTTTAGAACACGAGGCCAGTAAAAGCACCGCCGCTAACGATGAATAAAGTAATTGTCTAATCTGCATATACACTTAGTTTTGTTTTTTGTTTCACAGCAAATCTCGCTTTTCGAATATTAAGCCAGAGTTTATTTTTATTTGTTTAATTGTTAAATATACAACATTGTCAATGATGATGGCTTGCTATTATATTTGAGTAGGAAACATTTTACTTTATATAATGTATCTAGTAAAAAGTCTTACAAGCGACTAGTAACTAAACTACCGTCAGGAAAACTTTAAGGGTTTCATGGCAGGACCGATACTGTAAACTAGAACCAATAATTGTATATTTTTGCTCTATAATTAAGCGCACTTGGAAAATCATAAAGCAAGCCGTCTGGACGATAAAACTTTGTTAGAAATCTTGGCCCTGTCTCAGGATGCTACCGCCATTTACACCGGTGACGACATTATTATTGAGATGGCTAACGATAAAATGATTAGCTTTTGGGGAAAAGACCGCAGCGTAATCGGTAAGCCGGTGCTGGAAGCAGTACCTGAATTGCGCGGTCAGGAATTTTTTCCTTTGATGCAGCAGGTTTGGCGTACAGGCGTCACCTATGAAGCCCGTAAAGCGGCAGCCAGTTTGAACGTCCGCGGTGTTATCGAAACATTTTACTTTGAGTTTATATACCGGGCGATTAAACGGCCCGACGGCTCTATGCTTTGTGTACTTCATACCGCTACAGACGTCACAGAACAAGTACTTGGACGCCAGCGATTGCAGGAAAAGGAAGAAGAAGTAAGCACACTAAACCGCCATTTAAATGAGGCTAACAACGAACTGAAGGCTGCTGCTGTTGAGATGCGGGCGAGCAATAACGAACTGGCAAACACTAATGATAAATTAGAGCATACCAATGCTGAACTTTTGCGTACGCAGAAAAATATTTTGCAACTGAATGCGCAAGTTTCACTCAGCGAATCTATCTTCCGTAGCTTTTTTGAGCAGGCTGCCCTGGGTATTGCCTGGCTTAACGGTCCCAACCAAGTAATTGAAGCCGTTAACGAACCATTGTTAAAAATATGGGGACGGACGCTGAACGATGTTTTGGGTAAGCCGCATCGGGAGGCCCGGCCCGAATTAGAAGATCAGCCAGTGTTTGATTTATTGGATAAAGTTTACCAGACCGGCATACCCAAGGTAAATACCGAGATGCGCCTGTTTTTGAAAAGCGGCGACACTCTGCGCGAGGTTTTCGTAAACTCTGTTTACTCACCAATTATAAATGCCGAAGGCAAGGTGAGTGGCGTGTTAGCTACGGTTGATGATGTGACAGACCGTGTAAAGGAACGACTGCAACGAGAGGTGTTGCAAGAGCAACTACGGGTAACTGTTGAATCTGCCGAATTAGGGACATGGTATTTTGATGGTAAAACCAACGAACTGGTAGCATCGCCGCGGGTGAAAGAACTATTCGGTTTTTATGCCGACGAACCCATGACGCTTGACCAGGCAATTGCTCAGATACAAGAAGATTACCGCGAAATGGTAATTGCAGCCATGGATGCCACGGTGCAACGCAACCGTATTTACGACGTTGAATATCCCATTGTTGGATATCACGATGGCAACGTGCGTTGGGTAAAAGCATTTGGGCAATTGTATTATGCCGGCGACGGTAGCGCACCGCAATTTTCGGGTGTGTTGATTGACATCACTAACCGGAAAAATGAGGAAAACCGCAAAAATGATTTTATTGCGATTGTAAGCCACGAGTTAAAAACACCACTCACGACTGCCAAAGGTTTCACGCAACTATTGAAAGCCAAAGCTCAGAAAGCGGAGGATACCTTTTTGTCTAACAGTTTGCTGAAGATTGAGCAGCAGATTGAAAAAATGACGATGCTGATTAAAAGCTTCTTAGACGTTGCCCGGTTAGAAGCCGGTAAAATTCAGCTCAACAAGCAGCCATTTGAAATGAGCGAATTACTGTCTGAATGCGTAACCGAGGCCCGGTCACTGTCGCAAAGCCACGAACTGATAATTGCCCATGCAGATGTAGTTACCATAAATGCAGACCGCGACAAAATTGCTCAGGTAGTTTCTAATTTATTAAGCAACGCCATTAAATATTCTCCAAAAGGCAAACTGGTAGAAATAACATGCACCCACGAAGCCGGCGTATTGAAAGTAAGCGTACGCGATGAAGGCATGGGGGTAAAGCCGCATGACCAGCCCCGTTTGTTTGACCGGTTCTACCGCGTGGAGAGTAAACATACACTTACTATTTCGGGTTTCGGCATTGGCCTATATTTGTGTGCCGAAATTATACAGATGCATAACGGCCAGATCGGAGTAGAGAGTAAAGTGGGTGAGGGTTCAACGTTTTATTTTACGCTACCGCTGGAATAATTTAGCGTTAAGGCGTACGTTTTAATGCCAGTAAACTTCATGCAGAAGTTGGTCGAAACAAAAAAGCACCTGCCGGTCAAGACAAGTGCTCCTATATTTCAACTACAGAAGTAATAACTTACTTAGCTTTCTTTTTCACTTTAACGGCGGTTAAACCTTTAGGTCCGCGTTCTATTTCGAAAGTAACTTTGTCGCCTTCTTTAATAGGTTCGCTTAAGGCATTGATGTGAACAAAAACGCTTTCCTGAGACTGTAAGTCGCGAATAAAGCCATAACCTTTTGAGTCGTTGAAAAAGGTAACTGAACCATTTCTTTCAACCTCCTCTACAATGTCTTCCTGCTTGGGCACGCCAATCTGGATATCATCAACCGATATCTTACGTTTTTTTGACGGATCGGGCGGCGTAGACGTGATGTTACCATCTTCATCAACATAGGCCATCATGTCGTCGAGGCCTTTACCTTTGGCCGTATTGTTTTTACGGTCTTCGGCCTTTTCTTTTTTGTCTTGTTGTTTTTTGAGCTTTTTCTTTTCGCGCTCTTTTTTGCTAAATGTCTCTGTGGATCTACCCATAAATAGTTTTAAGTGTTATACCAGGCGGTTTATGCTTTTTAAGCCCGGCAGATAATATAAACCGTATTATTCGATGATAAAAGGTCTACTTTGTGTAAAGCTAAATTAAAATTCCGTACAAAGGCCAACACCGGTTGTAAAGTGTAAGCTGCCTATACTAAATCTTTGTCTCCAAAGGTCGCCTATCAACAAAAGCCGATTAGGTTGCCCTCAAAACTTAAACGATGCAGCTGCGCAAATTGCAGCATTAAGAAAAGTACATTGTTTTGCGGAAGAAGCTTTGTAAAGCGTCATCCGGCAAACCTTTTTGCATCTTATTTTCTGAATAAGTTTAAAGGTACAAATAATAGCTGATATTTTAAAATAAGGTAAAGCATTTCGGATAAGTAAATACAAACCGATGACGCTGTGCATATTTTGACCTGACCATTTGCTTATAATTATATTGAAGTTGCAGTAAGGCAGGCCACAAGCACCTTTGCCCAGAATTTAAAACCGTCCAAAACTTTTCTTCTGAATTTTTTTGCATTTTTAATATTCATTTTGATATCTTTATGATATCACTTTAAATCATAAAATCACTCTTATGGAAACCGAAAAAACAATCAATCCGCCATCAGGTTACGGAGCTTTTATTTTGTTCCTGGCACTGCTGGCTGTAACTGTATATTTAGGCTTTGTACAGCTTTTTGTACTTATGGCCATTCTATTTTTAATAAACTTTATCGTGGTGCTTCCGGGCCTTATTATTGTTAACCCGAACGAAGCTAAAGTGCTCACGCTATTCGGCAAATACGTTGGTACCGTTAAAAAAGACGGCTTTTTTTGGGTAAACCCATTTACCACCAAGAAAAAAATATCATTAAAAGCTTTTAACCTAAATGGACAACAGCTCAAGGTGAATGACAAAATGGGCAGCCCCATTGAGATTGCAGCCGTTATTGTGTGGCAGGTAAAAGACACCGCAAAAGCTGTTTTTGCAGTAGAAGATTACATACAGTATGTCAATATTCAAAGTGAGGCTGCCGTGCGCCACTTGGCCAACACCTTTGCCTACGACCACCTTGAGGACGAAACAGCCCAGGTTACCCTGCGCGACGGCGCCGAACAAGTAAGCCTACTATTAGAGCAGGAATTGAACGCCAGGCTTGACCGTGCCGGTATCGACGTACTGGAAGCCCGGATATCGCACCTGGCTTACGCGCCCGAAATTGCCAACGCTATGCTGCAAAGGCAACAGGCATCAGCTATTATAGCTGCCCGCAAGCAAATTGTTGAAGGCGCGGTGGGTATGGTAGAAATGGCGCTATCGCGTTTATCCGAAAAAAACATTGTAGAACTGGATGAAGAGCGGAAAGCCGCCATGGTAAGTAACCTATTGGTGGTGCTTTGCGGCGAAAAGGCAGTGTCGCCGGTGGTAAATACAGGTACATTATATCATTAAACCATGAGTTACTACAAACCTATCGAAACGTTGCGCACCAACGAGATTATTTTAAAGCGCGAAGGCTTTTGGCGACCTACTTACCAATTTACCGATGGGCAGTACAGCTACGGTTTGCTGCGCCACGAAGGGATATGGCGTATTAAAGCCATTATGGAAACCGCCGGTGAAACCTGGATTACCGACGGCAGTAAATGGAAAAACCGGCTGATTAAGAACGAAAAAGGTATGGAGTTAGCAACTTTGAGCCATAACTTTTGGGGTACAAAAATCACCTTTACCGCAAATGATGGCTTTACTGCAAATTTTGAAAAGCCATCGCTTTGGAAAGGATTAATCGTTTGGAAAGCAGCCAACGGAATGGAACTGCTTAGCATTGAGCCCCGTTTTTTTAAGATGCCGACTATTAAAATTAATACTGATGCTAAGTCGAACAAGTGGTTATTGATGCTGGCATTTTTGGCTTTGGAACTAAGTTTAGAAGCGAAAAAACGCGCAGCTGCTGCATCTGTTTAAACTATGGCCGAAAAGAAACCATTTGCACTTAGAGTAAGCGCCGAAATGCTGAAAGAAATAGAGGAGTGGGCCAATGGTGAGTTCAGGAGCATCAATGGCCAGATAGAATATATCCTCAACCAGGCGCTTAAAGAGCGAAAAAAAGCCCAGAATAGGAAAAAGGCGGACAAGTGATTGTCCGCTTTTTTTCAGCAAACTAGTTTATAGCCCAATCCCCGCAGATTTAAAATTTCCACCGCGGGATCCTGGCTCAGGTGTTTGCGCAGTTTAGTGATGAACACGTCCATGGTGCGCGTATTAAAAAAACTGTCGTCGCCCCAAAGGGTATTAAGGGCCAACTTGCGGTCGAGTAACTGGTTTTGATGCTGATGTAATAGTTGTAGCAATTGCGTTTCGCGGTGCGATAGTTTGATGTCGGCATAATCAGTCAACTGCAGCAACTGCTTATGCGGTGTAAATACATAACGACCGATATGGAGGGAGTGTACCAACGGAGGCGGTGTACCGGTGTACCTGCGCAGCAGTTCTTTTACACGCAAAAACAATTCTTCCAGGCTAAAAGGCTTTTTTAGGTAGTCGTTTCCGCCACTGGCATAGCCTTCCATCACATCTGCCGTGGCGCTGCGCGCCGTTAAAAACAAAACCGGCACTTGCTGTTGTTGCGCCCTGATTTGTTTGACCAGCGTAAAGCCATCCGTACCCGGCAGCATCACATCCACTATGC
>CAJYSL010000126.1 GCA_913777515.1 uncultured Mucilaginibacter sp. | reverse complement strand
CCAACGGCCGGTTCGACTGGCTGGATATTGCTTCGTCGGTAATATTCTGGGCTTTAGCCATGTGGGTACTACCTAACACCCGCCCCCTGCAAAACGCACTCCGGCCCTTTACGGCGCAAAGCCTGCTTTGCCTGTGGAGTTATGTAATTGTTTACTTTGCCCATGTTTGCCCCCCTGCCCCCTAAAGGGGGAGGCAAATTAGCTAAATTCTCACCTGGTGGGGACGATAACGACATCAGATGAATCGAGTTGCTTGTTGTGTTTTTCAAGTCCTCCCTTCCGGGGAGGATTTAGGAGGGGCTATTCCCCCTTCAGGGGGCTGGGGGACATGCTCCTTTTCCAGATTCATGTTCGAACAGTTTTCACATAAACAAAAGCTCCACATTTATAGGGCAATACGTATCATGACGTAAATTTTTGCACAAGGTTGAGTAAATACCTATTACATTTGTGCCCGTATTTTTTTGAAGCTACCCGTTTATGAAAACGCTTGTGATTGTTATCCACCCGGATATGGCAAAATCTGTCATCAATAAAACGTGGAAGGAGGCCCTTAACCAGCACCCCAACCGCTTTACAGTGCATGATTTGTATGAGGCTTACCCTGATGGCCGGATAGACGTAGCCACTGAGCAGCAGCTGATTGAACAGCACGATAAAATTATTTTTCAGTTTCCGTTTTACTGGTTTAACTGCCCGCCCCTGTTTAAGCAATGGCTGGATGAGGTGCTTACCCACGGCTGGGCTTACGGCAGCAAAAGCGGCTTTAAAATGGCAGGTAAAACCGTGGCCCTGGCCGTATCATTAGGCAGCGACGAGCCCGACTACAGCGCCGGCGGCAAATACCATTACACCCTCGATGAGTTGCTGCGCCCTTTTGAACTGAGCTTTGCCTACGTAAAAGCCAACTACCGCCCAGCCTTTGCGTGTTACGGCATGGAGTATAATGCGACCATCGAATGGGCGGAACAAAGCGTACCTGAGTATTTGAGATTTTTGGAGGCTTTGTAGGATAAACACAACAAAGCGTTTATGCATTTAAAAGGCTCGTAAACAGAAATACCATGTGATTAGCACATGGTATTTCTGTTTATCTAGGAAATTAGATTCTATTGCTCTACCAAAATAATGAAACGCCGTACGGATTTTCTTTACTTTCCATTTTTGTCATTGCACCGGTACCAAGCTTAGCACCCTGACTAGAAAATGTCGACGCCAAAACGCAAGTCACAGTTAATCCATAAGAATTTCGTCCATCAGAGATGACTTCTAAGTCACCTAAACCTGTTAAAATTAATCGCATGTTGCGTGGTATTTGACCACCGCATGCAAAATCTTGAGTTCCGGCAGCCCAAACAGGATTGGTACCGTTTTCATAAGCAACGAAGTTGCCGTCTGATTGCAAGGCGAAAGTTGGATTGTGAGTCCAAGCTTGGGGGCAGTCCCAGATAGCCTGTCCACTACCATTGTAGATAACAAGATTTCCATCTGATTGAAAGTTTAGCGTATAGTTGCCAGCACGCCAAACCTTACCTTTTTGCAAATAAATGCTACCTGCACCTGGAAATGTTCCAATTACAGTGTACCCAACAGGGTAAGGATAGGTAACAACATTAGCCGGCGATTTACAACCAACAGCCATAATTTGCTTGTTACTAGTTGTTGAGTCGTTCTTTGCTATGCCAACTTTTACCGAGTCAACTTTGCTTGTTGTTGCAACGTTACTTTCTTTTGAACAGCTAAAAATCGTTAGCCCCAGACACAGGACTAAAACTAAGGAATTGATTTTTTTCATTATTAAGTGTGATTATTGTCCGAAGCTAAACGTTTTCAATAATTAACCATAAAGAAATCATTACATTAACTATAATTTAATTAAAATGAGATACTTAATAAATTTTCACCATTAACTTCCAAAAATTAGTTTTTACCACTTCTTTTTTGTTGGAAAAATTTAACTATAAAACAACAGACGCATCATTATTTTTACAATTAAAATTAGGTTTTCGGCAACTTGGCATAAGCAATTGTATTGGATATTTAAAGTTGTACTTTTGATACGAGTGATTAAGCTTATTGGTGAACAGCCTTCACGTGGAATAACTAATCTTGATCAGATGGCAATAGATTAATATCTACGTACATAGTTTATGCTTAAAAAGAAAAATACCGTTAGTAAGCTTTGGTTGAAGTTCACCAATAAACCGCAGTACAAAATGTACAAGTGGGAGTTGGAGAATTATAAAAACGAACAGCTCACCAACTTTTTTACCGGTCAGGATCTTTTAGACACGCCCGAAAAAATTATAGCTGCCGCCCGGCAGGATGGCTGCCTAAACGTAATGCACAGCGGCAATGCCGGCGATGTAATTTATGCACTGCCTACGGCTAAACAACTGCACCGGCTAACGGGCGTACCCATTAACCTGTATTTACGCACCAACCAGCCTATTGTGCTTTCGGGCCATGCCTCGCACTCAATGGGTGCGGTAATGCTTAACGAAAAAACAGTTGCGCTGCTGGCCCCGCTCATGGCCGCGCAACCTTACCTCAACAGCTGCCAGGTTTACCAAAACCAGAAAATACACATCAATTTTGATATTGTACGTTCAAAAACCATCTCGCTGGGTTGTGGTAATATTGCACGCTGGTACAGTTACTTTACCGGCGTTACGCCTGAGTTGTGGCAATCCTGGCTAACCGTTGAACCGGATAAGGCCTACGCTAACACTATGGTACTGGCCCGTAGCGAGCGCTACCGCAACACGGCTATTAATTATTCGTTTTTAAGCCGCTATCCTGACTTAATATTCATTGGTGTAAAATCAGAATATGAGTACATGCAAAAAGCCATTCCCGGCCTGCGCTGGGTAGAGGTGCGCGATTTTTTGCAGCTGGCACAGATTATAGCCGGTTGTAAACTGTTTATCGGTAACCAGTCGTTTCCGTTTTCGGTAGCCGAGGCATTAAAGGTACCGCGGGTGCTGGAAGTTTATGCCAAAATTGCCAACGTTGTGCCTGAAGGCCCCAATGCACACGATTTTTATTTTCAGCGGCACCTGGAGTCGTTGGTGCGGGAACTTTACGGGGACTGAAAATTATGTCGTAATCATCATTTAAACGTTCACTGCGTATCCTTCGTCACTCATGGTCAAAAAATCAGTCAGCATCATCATTCCCAATTATAACGGCAGGCAGTTGTTAGCGCAATACTTACCGCACACACTGCTTGCAATAAAAAATAGCGGTGCCGTTTACGAAATTATCGTGGTGGATGATTGCTCCAAAGACGATTCGGTAGAATACTTGCGCAATGAGTATCCTGATATTAGATTATTAGTGAACGCCAAAAACGGCGGATTTTCTTACACCTGCAACCAGGGCATCCAGGCTGCCCGCATGGACCTGATTTTGCTGCTCAATTCCGACATCAGGCTTTCGCCTGATTATTTTGATCAGCAATGGAAGTATTTTGACCACAAACATACCTTTGGCGTGATGGGCCGTATTACCGATATGGACGGTCCCCGCATACAGGACGCCGCCCGCATGCCCAAATTTAACGGCTTTAAACTCAAAACTGCTTACTTTTACTACCGTACCGACGCGCAGCCCGCCTTAACGCTTTACCTGTCGGGCGCCAATGCATTGGTTGATGCGCAAAAACTGAAGGCTATGGGCGGCTTTAACGAAATGTTTTCGCCTTTTTATGCCGAAGATTTTGAACTGAGTTTGCGGGCCTGGCGCCTCAACTGGAAATGCTATTATGAGCACCAATCAGTTTGCGGACACGAGGTTTCGGCCAGTACCAAAAACTACAAAACCGCCCGCTGGGTAAAAATGGTGTATTTCCGCAACCGCTATTACCTGCATGCCCTGCATTTGGGCAAGGTCGCACTGGTTTTATGGTTTTTGCAAATTACCCTGATCGACCTGCTGCCCAAAATCATTACTGGCAAATTCTGGATGCTCGAAAGCTATACGTCATTCCTGAAAAACCTTTCGCAACTTAACCGGCGCCGCAAGCAATTTAAAACCCTGATGCAGCAACATCACAGCTCAACTACTATAAGCGACGTTTTTAAGACCATTGGTAAGAGTGTTGAGGGTGCGGAGGTAGTTAAAGCGTGACGTTGATTAAATTGTTAAAAAGCAATTGAGCATAATATCCGTCTTTTATCCGTTAATTATTGAGCCGAAACTATGACAGTTGCGTGTTCCTGTTTAACGGATTTAATTCAACTAAATCTTATCATTTCAAAATAATGCGCTGAAACAATCGAATAATGGAATTGAGATGAAATCAACCGGTGTATACAAATATGTTCTGTAGCTGCTTTGTATGCTGCCTTTGCATTTATATCCACAGCCTTCGGCAGTAACAATTCGAGGTAGTTGGGTAAGTAAAAATTAAAATTCCGTAGTTTTCAGGAATAATCAGGTGCTGGATGCGGTGTTTGAAGGTGTGCCCGAGCATTCTAATTATGTATTTAAGGGCGACACGCTGGTGCTGGTGAAAACCTACTATAGCAGTGTCGACAATTTTGCCTTCGAGCGGTCGGACTCGGCCAGGTTTTTCATCAAGGCGGCCACTACCAAGCAGTTGGTGCTGATACCGATGGGCGAAAACGCCCATAACCTGGCCCGCAAGCCCGAGTACCGTTTTACCAATTTAACTAACCTTCCCGCCGAAGAAATAAAGCTCCAAACGCTCTCTTTTAGTACAGTTGGAGGTAATGGTGCTGACGGGCAAATCAACATCGACCAACAGGGTAATGTATACGCCGGACTCACCACCGCCAACGACAAACCCGGTGCCTTAACCGGTAAATTGACCCGCGCACAATCAGATACGCTGCAGAGGCTGTTACAACATAGTCTGCTGTCGCGACTTAAAGCCTGAACCCAGAATGTGACCCTTATTGATGTACCTACCAGTAAGCTGGACATCACGACTACCAACGGGCAAGTTTACCACTGGCAAGGCGAGGTAACACCCGCCAATCTGGAACCTCTTGTTGAGTTTTTGCTCGGGTTGGGCTTTTAGAATCAAGATTATAGAACCAAGAGCCAAGGCTTTGGAGTCAAGAGTATAGAGTCAAGAATATAGATGGAGTGAGAAAAGTGAATCACTTGCCGCTTTGAAAAAGACTCCTCTCTATCGTTCGGAATGACAGGACGAGGAAAGAGCCAAGAATCAAGAGTCAAGAACCGAGATAAAAGTTCAACCTGCCAATTCACTCATTCGCTCATTCAAAATTTACGTATTGATTTTCCAGTCTGCACATCCGCTCATTTGCATATCTGCACATCAAAATTCGCTCATTGGCTTCTGTTCACTCATTCACCACTCACTCATTCGCTTAATTTTCCCTTATATTAGAGGCCACAAACCAAATTTAAATTATCCACTAAACCCCACTTCATGAAAAAAGCGTTTACGTTATCTGTTTTAATTCTGCAATGTACGGCCCGGCTTTTGGCGCAGGATGCCACGGTGTATAGCCCTGATAAGCAAACGACCCTGAGTTTTAAGCTACAGGGCGGCAAGGCCGAGTATGCGGTTACCTATAAAGGCAAAACCATGCTCGATAACTCGCCGCTGGGGCTGCAAAGCAATGAGGGCGATTTTGCCTCGGGCCTCAAATGGGTAGGTAAAACCAACGGTAACGTAGACCAGCAATATACCCTCGACAGGGCCAAAACATCGCAAGTGCATTACGTGGCCAACAAGCTTACCGTAACGCTCGAGAATGCGCAGCAGCGTAAAATCAGCATCGTGTTCCAGGTGAGCGATAACAACATCGCTTTCAGGTACGAGTTGCCCAACTGGAAAGAAACCCTAAGCTGCGTGATTGAAAAGGAAGCTACCGGTTTTAAATTTCCGTCCGCAACCACCCGCTTTTTAGCGCCCATGATGGGGGCCACGGCGGGCTGGTCGCGCACTACGCCAAGTTACGAAACCCCTTACACGGCTGATGCCCCGCTGGTGGCCGCAAAACCGTATGCCGAAGGGTATGTGTTTCCGGGATTGTTCCACGTAGGCAACAATGGCTGGGTGCTGGTATCAGAAACCGGGGTGCGCAGCCTGTACTGCGCCTCGCAACTGAGCGAGGGCTCGGCCGATGGTACGTTTAGCATCCAATATCCCAATCCTAAGCAAAACAACGGCTTTGGCAGCACCGGTGCAGCTATTGCCCTGCCGGGCGTAACCCCGTGGCGCACCATTACCGTGGGCACTGATTTAAAGCCCATAACTGAAACCACCATTCCGTTTGATGTGGTGGAGCCGCTATATGCCCCGTCGCAAAAATACACTTATGGCAAAGGCACCTGGAGCTGGATTGTATGGCAGGATCCCAGCATGAATTATCCCGACCAGGTCAAATTTATCGATCTGGCTGCCGACTTGAAGTACCAGTATATTTTGATTGATGCGTTGTGGGATAAAAACATAGGCAAAGAGCGCATGCAGGAACTCATTAAATATGCTCATGGCAAAGGGGTGGATGTGTTTTTGTGGTACAACTCAAACGGGCCGTTTAACGATGCGCCGATGGGACCGCGTAACCGCATGTATGCTTCGGTTGAGCGCAAGGCCGAAATGAAGTGGCTGCGCGAGCAAGGCGTAAAAGGCCTCAAGGTCGATTTTTTTGGCGGCGACAAGCAGGAAACCATGCGTTTGTATGAGGACATCCTGACTGATGCCAACGATTATGGGCTGATGATTATCTTCCATGGCACTACCTTGCCACGGGGCTGGGAGCGCATGTATCCCAACTATGTGGGCAGCGAGGCCGTAGTAGCATCCGAAAACTTGATATTTTCGCAAAACGTGCGCGAGGCCGAAGCCTATAACGCCACCATGCACCCCTTTATCCGCAACACGGTAGGCAGCATGGAGTTTGGCGGCGTACTGCTCAACAAGTACCTAGTTAAAAGCAACGCCGACAAAAACAAACGCTTAACCACCGATGCCTTCCAGCTGGCAACCGCAGTATTGTTTCAGAACCCGGTACAGATGTTTGCCTTGACGCCCAACAACCTGACCGACGTGCCCGCCTTCGAGATTGATTTTATGAAGCAGGTACCCACCACCTGGGACGAAACCCGCTACATCGACGGTTACCCGGGCAAGTACGCCGTCATCGCCCGCAGGCACGGCAGCAAATGGTACATCGCCGGTATCAACGCGCAGTCGGCCCCGCTTAAACTCATTTTAAAACTGCCCATGCTATCTGGCAAAAGCTTTAAAATTTATGCTGATGGAAGCGATAAGGTGACCAGCGTTAAAGACATGACCTTGAGTAAAAACGGCACCACCAATGTTGTTATCCAATCCGGTGGGGGCTTGGTGTTGGTGAGTGAGTAATGGCAAGTCAACACAAATAAATATTGCACCACCCCTAAATAAAAGTAAATTCAAAGGGTAGTGCGAAAGGTCGTTTTTGAGTTGTTGTCGTTAATCGACAACAACTCAAACGTAATTACTTACTGATATACAAAACAAGCCCGGTCAAAGAGCCATTTATTTAGTTATTTATAACTGATATTTTAGTCGTTTGAACGCCGTGCTGAGTCAGGACTTATTTCAGTACAAAATCAGGTTCATTGTAAGACACATTATATTTTCGCGACCGGTCTTTTTGTCGTAAACGACACGTATCTCAAGCATTTGTCAGATTTCAAATGAATGGCATGAAAGTAGTGCATAGGTTAGAAATTATAAACACATGGGCTTGGTTACCTTACCGAAATTCAATATCCGAAAGGTAAAGTCGGATTTTAAAGAAGGCTTGAAAAAACTTTCTTCGGGTGGGTTTAAAAATATATTTAACGGGATTGACCAGTTAGGGATTAAGCAAGGTGTCGACCGCCTGGGTATTGACAAGTTTATTACCCAGTGTGCATTGCTGGCAGCGGGTTCGGGTGCGGTTACCGGATTAGGCGGTGTGACTACCCTGCTCATCGGTGTTCCGGTTGATTTTATGAACCTGGTTACCCAACAGTTCAGGGTAACCATGGCTATTGCCTACCACCAAACCGGCGATTACACTATCAATTTCGAAGATTTGTTTAAGATGGTGGCTTCGTCATTAAAGGTTGATACCGGTATGAGCGTATCTAAAAATATGATGGAACAAGTAGCCGAAAAATTGTTGCTAAGCGTGGGTACCAAAACTGCCGAGCGCTTGGTACCATTGGTAGGCGCAGCCATTGGCGGTACAGTTAATTACTTATTTATTAAACGCGTTGCGGCATCACTGCTACCTCCCGGCAAAAATAATAAACCCAGAGTGGTAGCCAAAGGTTAACCTTTGCCATCTTCAATATTACTTACCTTCATCAATTTTGTGATACCCGTTTTAGTAAACGGACACCGAAAGGCAACACATCGTTGATGAAAATATAGTTATGGCTGGAAAATAGCTGGTATTGCGGTGCCAGTAAATCCCTAAATTCCTCCCCCGCCTGAATTTCCACATGAACCCCTATATCTACCTGCTGGTCCGACTGGCTCACCGCGACAATGATTAAGTCTTCTGATGTTTCGCGGGTAAAAACGAGTTGCTCGTGGCTTACGTGCAATTGCCGGTAAATACCTGTTTGTAAAACCAATTGACTGTGCCTAATGGCGATTAATTGCTTTATAAAATTATACAAAGGTAAATCAGATACTTCAGGAATCTCCTCCACCGGCGGGCGCAGCATCGTATCATCATGAGCGCCTTTAATGGCTTCGACACCCCACTCACTACCGTAATATATGGCTGGCACGCCAGGCATCGTCAACAAAATGGCATGTAATGGATAAATGGCTCTTCCATCATTGAGTATGCTGGCAATACGGGTAGTATCGTGGTTATCGGCGAAATTGTAAAGCAACAAATCGTGATATACGCCTTCGTAACCGAATTGCCTGTTTAAAGAATGAGCAATCTCAAAATAATTTTTATCGTTATGGCTGGAGTATAAACCTTTGTAGGCTTCGTAATTGGTAGTAGAGTCGAGCATATGATCATTTGCCCATTCCCGGTAATCACCTTCAATCACCTCACCCATCAGCCAGAATTCTGATTTGCGGTCCCGGCAAAACGCAGACAGCGTTGCCAGAAAATCTTTATTCATAATTTCCGCTACGTCCAGCCGCAAGCCATCAATATCAAACTCATCCATCCAAAACGCAACCACATGTAACAGGTAATCTATTACTTCAGGATTGCGGAGGTTGAGCTTTACGAGGTTGTAGGCATCAAACCACCCCTCATAAAAAAAATCGTCACCGTAAGTGCTTTGCCGGGTAAAATCAACCCCAACAAACCAATCCTTGTAAATCGAATATTCACCTTTTGATTGTAAATCATTAAACGGCGGAAAGTTGCGGCCCACGTGATTAAAAACGGTATCAAGTACCAGCTTGATGCCATGATGGTGCAGATTATGGCTTAAATCTTTAAGCGTTTGATTAGTACCTAAGCGGCGGTCGACCATGTAATAGTTGGCCGTGTCATAACCGTGAAAATCCGATTCAAAAACCGGTCCCAGATATAAGGCATTACATCCTAACTGCTTTATGTGTGGTATCCAGTCGTTCAATACCGTCATCTGTTCAACCGGATTGCTTAAAAAGTCGTTAGCCAAAGGGGCGCCAACCAACCCCAAGGGGTAGATGTGGTAAAACACGGCGTCACTCGTCCATGATGGAACTTCTCTTTGCATTTATCCTGTTTTTCGATTAGCTAATGTTGCAACAGAAGCCGGCTACTTTATCTGTCCATTGCAACTTTGTAACGGCTTTAAGTTTACTTTTTTAAATAAGGCCTTACTGCGTTCTCCCAAATAGTATAACCTTCGGGTTTCATGTGCAGGCGGTCGCCCACAAAAAGCTCGGGTCTCGATTTACCGTTCTTAAGCATTGGTGTAAACACATCAACAAACATTGTGTTTGGTTGAGTAGCCATAAAACTGCGAATCAGCGCATTAGCCTGGGCGCATTTCTGTTGAAATTGGTCGCGCGACGGACTTGGTTTCATCGATATATAAACAATAGGAACATTAGGCAATTTGGCCCTAATTGTTTTTAAAAGCGCTACTGTTTTCTGTAAGATAGTATCGGGCGTTTCAGTGACGTTAGGCAAATCATTTTCGCCTACATACAGCACAATTTGCCGGGGCTGGTAAGCAAAAATCAAATCGTTAGCAAAGTAGGTGATGTCATCAATCACGGCACCACCAATGCCACGGTTAAGCACCTGATAGTTGCCGAAAGCCACCTGCAGATGTGTCCATTTACGAATAGATGAGCTGCCCACAAATAAGATTGCATTAGGCTGCGTTTCGTATATCTTATCATAGCTTTTTATAGTCAGTACATCATCGGTAAAACGGTGAGCGGACTGCGCCAGGCAATAGCCGCAGACAAGCAAATTAGTAATGAGCAGTAAAATCTTTTTCATAGTCAACAGAATTATTGATATAGTTTATTGGCCCTGCAAACATATCAAATTTGAAAATAACTCAATTTTAAAACGCTAAAAGGCTTTGTAACATCCCTATGTTAAATAATATATTAGGTTTTAATAATTGATGTTATATTTAGCACTACGATGATTTTACCTTCCGAAACCTATTTTTCCGCCTTTCAAAAATCAGGCAATGGTATCATCGTCAAATACCAGTCACCAGCAGGCTTTACCATCGTGGCCGTAACCGACCAGTTTATAGAACTAACTGGGCTTGAACATTCTGGTTTAATTAATCACCCATTATATGATTGTTTTAAAGACAACAATGCGTTATATGAAGTGTTGGGGCTGCATTCTGGCGCACTCGAAAATGTATTAAAATCAGAAACTGATATATATCTGCCGGTTATACCTTGGGGGCTTACCGGTCAGTCAAAAACTTTTTGGTACCAAACTGTTTATCAAAAACTGAGCTCACCTGCCGCTGATGAGCATTACATACTCATCAGCATTAACAAAGTAAGCGCACCGGCCAAAGCTATATCCTCTAACGAAACCTATGAGCATTTTAAGGGATTGTTTGAGTTGGCCCCTACCCTGGCTTGCGTGCTGCATGGCACCGAACTCCAGATTCAAAGAATGAATCAGCGCTTATCCAACATGATAGGCAAAACTTTGTTGGAGGTACAAAACGAACCGATAGAAAAATGGGTAAGTGATGATACGTTTGGCGGGTTAATAACCCATGGCCGGAATGCTATTCAATCCGGCAAGACTTTGCAAAGCTCGGGTCAGAAGTTCGTCGTTAATCAGGGTAATGGCCAGCAAGAATTATATTTCGACTGCATTTTTGAACCGGTTAAAGACCAGGATGGCAAGGTGACCGCCGTGATATTTATTGGCCATGAGGTATCGCATTATGTTGACGCCTTGGACCTGGTACAGGCCCATGAGCAGCAATTGGAACTGATTTACGACAACGTAAAAGATGTGCTGTATATGATTGAGGTTGAACCGGACTTTACCTTCAAGTTTATTGCCGTAAACAACTCTTTTACCGCTGTTACAGGGCTGCCGCAGGAATTAATTATTGGTAAATATCTGCACGAAGTTATCCCGCCCGAATCAATTGATTTAGTTAGGGGCAATTACATGACCGCTATACGCGAGCGGAAAACCATGCACTGGAAAGAGATATCGCAATATCCTACCGGGCAAAAAACGGGTTTGGTAACCATCACACCGGTGTTTGATAAAAATGGCGAATGCCATAAAATGATAGGCTCGGTACACGACATCACTGACCAAACGCGCCACGAAAAAGAAATGCAGCACAGCCAGCGGGAGCTGGAGCGGGTAATAAACGACCTGATGGCCCGAAACCGGGCACTCGAGCATTTCACCTACGTGATATCCCATCACTTACGGGCACCGGCTGCTAACATTATCGGGCTGGTTAACCTTTTTAAATTGGGCGACTTAGATGATGACAGTATCACAGAGATTATTAACGGATTGCTGATTTCGTCGGAAGCGCTGGACAGCGTAATACACGACCTCAACGATATCCTGAACCTGCGCGAACGCACCATGGAGCAGCAAACGCTGGTACGAATTGAGGATATTGTAAATAATTTAAAGGTGAGTTTGCATGACACACTAATTAAAGAAGGCGCCAGTATTCATTTGGATTGCGAAGGGCTCGACCAAATCTATACAATTGAATCTTATTTATACAGCATCTTTTATCACCTGATTGCCAACAGCCTCAAATTTCGTAAGCGCCATGAGCCGCCCCAAATCAGCATAAAATGTTACGACGACGGCGAAAATCATGTTCTAATTTTTAAAGATAATGGCAAAGGACTGGACATGAAAAAATTTGGCCGGGACTTATTCGGATTATACAATCGGTTTGATAGCAGTGTTACCGGAAAAGGAATCGGCCTTTACCTGGTTAAAACGCAGGTGGAGGGTATGGGCGGCATCATTACGGCACAGAGCGAACCATTTGCAGGAATGGAGATAACGGTTACCTTACCCCATCCACTGCAAAAGATTCACAATATTTCTTAATACTATCTACTCTTTAGTGCTGGCCAGTGCCCAGTAAATCAGCGCTGGTTGAAAGAATAAGCGAACAAAACGTTTACGGTCGGTATCTAAACCTAAGGCACTGCGATGATGCTGGTATTGAGCCACGTTACCCGGAAATACGGCAGCAAAAAATGTAGCGGCTACCTTGCCTAAAGTTTCGCGGTGTTTTTTGGGTGTTAACATGATGGCCGCACCCAAAGCAACTTCGGCATAGCCCGAATACACTACGGTATCATCCTTTTCGAGCGGTATCCAGTTGGGTACCTGGGCCTGAAAACCTTTACGGGCAAAACTCAAATGCCCTATACCGGCTACTATTAAATTAGTACCCAATAGCACCCGGGCAACTTTTTTTATCTGTTCTTCTTTCATGGCAGCTTCAAATTTGATAAGGTTGAACAACAACTATTCCATTAATATTTAATCGCCACTGGATAATATAATAAACAGCTTACAATAAGCCTACAGTACCACAAGTCAGCGTACAATTAACTTTCGCTTTACGGGGCTTTGCTTAGCTTTGCAGGCATACAGCATATGGATAATCATCAGCAAAAGCCCGTAATTAAGTTAAACGTACCCGACGACCAGCACAAGTTCAGGCCCTTACCCGCACCGACCGGTGCTTACCCTTACCGTATGCCGGCAGAAAAATATGTTGACTTAAATGAGGAGCACATGGTGTTTCATATGGTTGGCGACACCGGCAGCATTAGATACCCGGATTTTCAGCGCAGGGTATGTAATGCAATGCAGCAGCAGTATCAAGCAGCACCGGGCAGTAATCAAGAGCCTCAGTTTTTGTACCACTTAGGCGATATTGTGTATAGTTACGGTGAAGCTATAAATTACAATGAGCAGTTTTTTGGCCCTTACAGCCAATATCCGGGGCCGATATTTGCGATAGCCGGCAACCACGATAGTGATGTAAATCCTGCAACAGCACCACCTTATCAAAGTTTAGATGCTTTTAGAGCCGTGTTTTGTGATAGCCAGGAACGCCCCATACTTTTTAATCACAGTAGCCAGCGCCAAAGCAATACCCAGCCCAATATATATTGGACGCTGGAAACGCCTTTAGCTACCATTATTGGCCTATACGGTAACGTGGTAAAATTTGGCCGCATTACGCCCGAACAGCGAGAATGGTTTTTAGTAGAACTTCGCTATGCAAACTCGTTGCGACCCGGAAAAGCTGTGATTGTTTGCGTACACCATGCTCCCTACTCGGCCGATATTAACCATGGCGCAAGTGTATACATGATTGATTTTCTGGAACAGGCCTTTGCCGAGACCGGTGTGCGTCCGGACATAGTTTTTAGCGGGCACGTACATAATTACCAGCGTTTTAAAAAAGAGTATCCGGAAGGTAAACCGGTAACTTTTGTGGTGGCCGGAGCCGGTGGTTATGACGAGTTGCACGCGCTGGCCCAACCCGGCGATGAGCGTTTTACATCCAAACACGCCAGATTTGACCGCGTAACGCTCCAAAATTATTGTGACGACAGGCATGGGTTCTTAAAAATAAGCGTAAGCAAAGAACACGGCAGACTCCAATTACACGGTGAGTATTATACTATGCAAACCCGTGACGACTTATATGACAGCACCACCCTGGCCGATAGCTTTAACATTGATATAAATTGAAACTCTTTTAACAGTTTTACAAATTTTTAAAGAGCTGGTTTTATTTAGAAGACAGCCGTTTGAACAATATTTAAAACCGCCGACTACCCAACAGGTTATATAGTGGTACAGGCTACGATGCACATAGTTTAAACAACAACCATTATGAAACCACCAAAAAAAACCGAAGACAGCAAAGTTGTTACCGCCAGTGATAACACCAAGGCACGTAACCAAAAAAAGGTTAACAACCTAAAAGGCACTGAATCGGGTATGGCATCGGGCATGAAAAAGGGAGCCAACGCAACCCGGCAACCGGAACACTGACTGCGCGGTACATCTTAGGTAACCTCGAACAGTCGGTGACGGATAGCAAAAATGACTAAACCGGCATTATTTTTACAGCCAGTTTTGGACAGCAAGTTCATTCGGTGACCTTCAACCGTACGTGCGCTCAGAAACAGTTTGTCGGCTATTTCCGTCGTGGTTAATTCCTGGCACGTAAGCAGCAAAACCTCCTTTTCGCGACGGGTTAAGCCCGATGGTAATGCGTCAGCTGGCTTTACAGGCTTGGATTTGCCTTTAGATTTGGCCGCACGCGTAAGTGCCTGTAGCGTAAGTTGGTTAATATAAAAACCATCTTTCTTGACCGCTAAAATGGTGCTTACCAATTCCTCCTTGTTACAGTTTTTAGTTAAGTAAGCGGCGGCGCCATCATCAATTACTCTGGTAATCAGTTCTTCTTCCAAATGTACTGAAAGCATAATTACTTTTAATTGCGGGTGTTGCTTTTGCAGCAGGCGGTTGAGCTCTATACCGTTCATGCCGGGCATGTCGATATCCAGCAGGGCAATGTGCGGCTTAGTTGGGGCGGCTTCAAACTGCTGTAAAAAACTTTCGGCATTATCGCCGGTAAACAGCACCTCAAAATCAGGTATGGTTTGCAATAGCAGTTTTAAAGTTTCGCTAAAAAGCCGCTGGTCATCAGCCAGGGCAAGCAATATCTCAGGCATGAACAGGCTCGGTTTGCGGAAGTGGATATTTGATATTGATTTCAAAGCCTTTTTTGCCCGGTGCACCTAATTGATATTGTGCACCAATGAGCGACAGCCGGCTCTCGATATTACGCATACCAATACCGTTTAAAAATGCTGCGCTATCCGCCGGCAAACCTTTACCGTTATCGCGATATGTTATGTTCAACTGGTTTTCCCGCTCCGATATCTGGATAGCTATTTCGGTAGCTGCTGCGTGTTTAATGGTATTGTTTAACAATTCTTCGAGCACGCGGTACATAGCGGTGGCTGTTTCTAAGCTAAGCTGATTAACTGCATCACTCGCCTCGTTGTTAAGCACCGCGCTCAGGCCTGAACCGTCGTTGATATACTGGAGCTGTTTATTTAAGGCAGCCTCCAGGCCATACAAACTTAACAGCGCCGGCGACAAGTGATGACTGATGTGGCGTACTTCCTTAATGATGCTGTCTATCTGCTCGCGGCACCGGCCCTTAAAGGCCTGATATACCTCGCTGGCATCATCGGGAGGTGTATACAGTTCGAGCGATAACCGCAAGCCCGACAGGGCCGCGCCAATATCGTCGTGTAGGTCCTGCCCTATGCGACGGCGCTCGTTCTCTTGCGTTAATACCGCCGCGGTTAGCAAATCTTTTTGGTGCTGCAGTGCTGCCTGTTGTGCCTGTTCCCTCATTTTGAGCATTCGGTTTTGGCTACGAATTTGCAGCATAATTACCGAACAAAATAATAGCAGCATACCGGCTGTACCTAAAGCCAGTAATAATATCAAATTATTATTCATTTTTAATTTTGAGGAAACCTACGGTAAATAGTTTACTTAAAAGGGCAAGGAGAGCAATATATAAGTTGTAAATATAAGACATGACTTAGCTAAAACAATTGTTTATAGTCGAGTTATACACAATTGAAAGATAAGTCAAATCTAAAAATAAAAGTAACTATTAAGGATTAGTCCCTTTGGTGGCGAACAAAATAATGGGCAATCAATGCCAATATAGTAAACGTTACTATCATCCTCCTCATCAGGATCTCCATTACCACCAGGCAGAAAAATCACATTCTCTCCATCCACAACAAGACAATCCTTCGCTTAATGTAAGCCAAATAAATGTGCTAGCAGAAAAGTTTATTAAATCTTATAAATTTGGTATAGAAGTTTTATAGTATAAAACCGCAGACGATATTAGATATTAAAATCGTCTGATTGTTCGGAGGAGTTACCAATTTTTAAGAACCCAACGCTAAACAACGAATTTAAACCAATAAATAAGGTGGCATGGACTTTCCAAATAGAACTATACATGTACACACTCTCAGCTATGATATAATTGGTTAGTAAAAAAATAAATAACGATCCGGAAAAATATAAAAGGATACCAGTGTTAAACCAGTTTACGGGACGACTTGCCCAACTCTTAGATTTGCTTGCCGAGCCATGGTCACCAAAAATAAATGATACACCTAAAAAAATAACTAAAAGAGACTCTAAAGATGAGGTAAAATCGTCAAATTCAACACTTTTATAATATACAAAGAGCATACTTATTGAAAATATAGCAAATGAAACTACCAAGATTTTAATAATCTGTCGCATTATTGAAGAATTTGAAGTCCAATAATAAAATCCCGCCAAGACAGGAAATTCCACAACCGTGTAACATCTCGTGATAATCATGTTATTGTGAAACACATATGCAAAAACTCTCATCAGAATGCTGGTCACTAATGATAAACCCAGATAACCTAACAAAAATCGATAATTAAAGGAAAGCTTATTTACACGACGGAAACCTAATATTAAAGGTGGAATAACAGATGCCGGGGCAATATAAAACGTATAAATATGAGACATGACTTACCTTGAGCGCTTATTCATTGTTTAACTATACAAAAGCAAAAGATAAGTCAAATCTAAATAATAACAGCATTAATTAAGGATTTAGTTCATTTGACGGCGAGCAAAATGGTGGACAATTTTCGCTCCTATCATAAACATTACTATCATCTTCCTCATCTGGGTCGCCATTGCTACCTGGCAGAAAAATCACATCCTCGCCATCAACAACTGGTACAAGAACCAGCTTGCCACTCATAGCATCGTCAGGATCGTTTAAACCTAAGTAGGCTCTTACACCTTCGGCATCCGGATTGGTATCTAATAAGTTTTTAATTGAGGCAATGGGAATCAAAAACGCTTTGGTTTGAAAATCGCATTCAGATTCATCCAAGTAAGTTCGCCAATTTGTGGTTAATTTTACCGCTTCGGTGACGGTAATTTTGCGGCCTGCTTCCAGTGCAGGGTCATTTGTAGTAGGCATTATTTAATTAATTAAGGGTAAAAATACGGTGGCAAATATATAGCGATATACCAATCATCACCGAGGCTTTTTTACAATTTTTTGGAGTATAGCAGAGAGAAGCTTATTTGTTTTGTTGGCTGATTGCCGTTCAAATACGTCCGTTAGTGAGTAAGCTTTAAAAAAGGCGCATCTAACTAAAGTAATTATCAACTTCAGTTAAGTTAACTTATACGTACATTTTCGCGTTTAAAAAACCACGTAAAATCACGCGGTTTTGTGTGCACTTACTTATCTAATTTAGCACTGTTCCTTTTGATTGACGCTCAGGCAATATCATCGTTGTTTAAGTTGATCAAATTAAATTACGCCTAAACCTTACTTAACTGCAATGCTGCCCGGCGGGTGCATGAGACCCGACCGGTGCACATTGCGGTCCTTATATTTCCAACGCTTTTCTATAAGCACTTACATAAAAATTTGATTTACATTTATTTAGGCTTTCTTCTCTGGATTGAGTAGCTAAGTTCTGATTCTGTAGACTTACTCGCTTCGGCTCACTTTGATTAGCCGTCTTGATTGTTCATTCAACTTCTATGAAAATAAATTTCAAGTAAAACGTTTTACTATTGCAAAAATTCAAAATAAGTTCTATCTTGTGCAGCTCAAACTAAGCCCTCTACGGGCTTAAAAATTGTGATAAGGTTTAGGTTGAAACCTCCCGACAGCGAGTGCCGGGAGGTTTTCTTTTTTAAAACCGGGCGTTATGTATCCTATTACCACGGGCAACCACGTAAACTTACGCGGTTTTAAATTACCGTTAAACTACGGATACTTGGCAACGAAGGCTTGATTAGATTTGCGGAGTCACAAACATTCAGCAACCACCTCATGCAATTATTGCCGTATAATTTGACACAATTCTGCCCGGTAGCAGTCTCATTAAACTGCCGGGAAAAAAGTCTTACGCCTACTAAACGCCATCAACTTTTACAACAGTGTTTATGCGTTTAGCCAACTTTCTGCGCCTTTCGCTCGACTATCCGCGCACTCACCAGTTACTGCTCAGGCTACTGTTAGATGACGTTCGATTTACCAGCCTGCTCACCGGGCTCCCCAAGGAATATAACTATACCGTACGCTTAGAGGCCGAATCGGGCATGTACGATTTAGGGTTATATCAAAGCGGAATAGCCGTATGCTACCTGCAAAATGGCGCCCACGAATTTTGCGTACTATCGGCCGATACTAACTCCAGCCGCCGCTGGGCATATGAAGACTTGATACCCGTGCTAAACTGCTACCTTGAAATCAGCAACAACTCATCTGCTCACCATACCACCCTGATGCTGGCGCAACATTATCGTGATGCCTTACAGCAAAAGTACCAGCTGACCAAAATGCCGGTTTGCGGACTGTCGTTTTAAAAATTTATTACAGCATCGAGGCAGCGCGGGTGTCTGACTAAATCAGGATTTAAATTTTCCCTGGGTGTAGTCAGCCATAAATTGCTGGTAATCGCTTTCTGCCTGCTTTGCATAATTGCGGGCATAATCCATTACCGGGTTTTGCCAGTCGGTGCGCCCGGCATAGGCTACCAGTTCATCATTAATGGCCGCCCCCTGCATGCCGCTGCTGCGTATTTGAGCCGAGGCGGTAAGCATGGCCATGGATTTAATTACTTCTTCTAAATCATGCCGGTTATCTTCAATCAAATTAAATTTGATTTTATCGGCCATAGGCTGCATTTCCTGAAACAGGTAGGCTTCGCCTTCAAAGTCAATTTCGCTTAACAAAGCCGGCGAAATATTCTGCATCTTGCGTTTTACCGAAATTAAACGCTCCACCTCCGATTGCCATTCAGGCTGCTCAACCGTAACATAAGGCGAAAGGCATGACTTGCGGGTTTGCTTCATTTCAACCACCAAAAACTTATGCTGATGCCGGTTATGCTGCAGCAAAAACATATAGCGTTTTAAACCCACGCTTCCCGTTCCGGCCACCCGGAAGGCAACATCTTTCACTTCGTAGTTTTCGGGCCACTCGGGCACATCCTTTACCCACTGGTTAACACGAGTTTTGAGCGCCCGTTTTAATGATTTATTGATAGCGAAATGCGTTCTGTTATCTATCGTTATTTTTAGCTTATCGGCTTTACGCAAACAGAGGTGCCCGATTAAATCAGACTCCTTACGCTTTTTTACCGCCTTCATAAAATCTCTGATAATTCCCTTAGCAGTTCGGGGGTCAATGTAGTAAGCCTTACCTCCTGTCAGTACTTGAGTATACTTATCTAAAAACAACCTCGCGGCACGTTCAGCTTCTTCTGGTTCTATTTTTAGCGTTTTAAAGGCTACAAAAATGCTGGTTAGCACCCGTACCAGTTCCCAGGTTAAAGGCGCCAGTATAGATTCGTCAAAGTCGTTCAAATCAAAATATACCATGCGGTTGTCTCCTTTAAAACTACCAAGGTTTTCGAGGTGCAGGTCGCCGCATATCCAGGCGGGCGGCGAATCCGGAAAGTTTTCTGCCTGACTTAAATCTTCATAAAAAAGGTGGCAGGTACCCCGAAAAAACCGGAAGGCATTTTCGGACATCAATTTATATTTCAACTGCACCATATCGGGCAGCAGCCGGCTGTTAAAATCAATTAGCCTTTGATGAAGCGTTGACATGCGAGGTATGTTATCAAAGTATCGGATAAGTAATTGAGTCATAAAGACTCTAGCTTGGAACAATAATTCGGTTAATTGGATTTATCCAAGGTGCACAAAAATAAGCTGCTTCTTGATTAGAAACAGCTTA
>CAJYSL010000125.1 GCA_913777515.1 uncultured Mucilaginibacter sp. | reverse complement strand
TGCGTGTAAGAACGGTTTGAAGTGCTTGAAAACGGATATTTGACATTTGTTTATAGGTATATATGGTTTTCGGTGGGCAAATATAGAGCAATGTGGCTTAAAAGTTGACCATTCACATGTAAATTATACATATAAGTCTATATATCTGATTTTTTATATGATGTATTTTACAAGTACACCTGAAAATTTCGCTTTTTCCTAGATACAGCCGTGCCTTTTAATAGCATAATCATGGGCTGTAAATACCCTTTATTAATAGGTTTTGCCAAATAAAATTTGGTTTATATCTGATTTTAAGACGTAAATTTGCATTTACAGTCTTTTTTTGTTCGTTTTATAGACGAATTACCAATTTTTATTTTGTAATCAAATAAGTTGATTTTAGAAGTTTTGATAAATAATCTGATGTCTTACTGGCGTAATTCGAATGAGCATCTCATTGCATTGCAAATTTACTAAAAAATATTTTTCGTAGAATTTTGTAGATATCAAGTGTTTATATTTAAAATATAATTTTGATAAATATGATTGATACAAAATTTAATTTGTACAAAGTTGAGTGGCTCGACATTGTATTTGCAGATCGTAACAAAAACTATGGCGCATATGATTTGCGTGCTCATTATGGGGCTAACATGATGCGTGCCTTGGCTATCACGGTATTAGGTTTTTCCGTTGCTGTGGTTTCTGTCAATATTGCATTAAAGCATGGCCATGAGAATGAACCCCATACGATTGTTACTGAACAAGATTTATCCCATTACAAAGTTCCACCGGTTGAGCAGCCTAAAGAAGCCGTATTGCGGAAACACCCAGCAGGCAATCCGAATAAACAGATTGTTGCAGCGCCAAAAGTTAATGTGGTATCACAACGTTTTATACCCCCTGTGGTTACAAATGAGCCGGTGTTGACCGATGTTAAGCCCATTGATATGGATAAAGCAATTTCTAATATTGATAATAATACAGGTGCCAAAGGTGTAATGAATAGCACGGCACCTGTAGGCCCGGTAACCACGGGCGACCCCAAAGGCACGCCTGATGGCACTCCAACGAACGACCCTGTTGATATTGGCGGCCTGGACGTTATGCCCGAACCTTATGGTGGCGCAGGAGCATGGGCTAAGTTTTTACAAAAGAACCTACGTTACCCGGATACGGATATACAGGGACGTGTGGTGATTAGCTTTATTATTGAAAGAGATGGTAAACTAACCGATTTAAATATTGTGAAAGGGGTAGACAATTTGTTAGACCGGGAGGCCCTGCGTGTGTTAAAGCTGGCACCAGCCTGGAAACCCGGACAGCAAAATGGTAAACCGGTAAGGGTAAAATACACCATTCCTATTGTGTTCCAGATGAATGAGTAGTACTTAATGGGTTTTGTTTTTGTTGTTTTGTTATTTGTTTAGCGCACTTTACCGGGTGCGCTATTTTTATTTTTGGCGATGAAGGTGTTTGGAAGCATACGCACCAAATCCGTATACAGATTTAGCTGACTTATTGGCGCAAAACATTATTTTTGTGAGCTATGAGTATTTCAAAAACCTATCAGTTTAATGAAGTTGAAGATAAATGGTACAGCTACTGGTTACAGCACCAATTTTTTAAATCGGTGCCCGACGAGCGCGAACCATACACTATAGTTATACCGCCGCCTAACGTAACAGGTGTTTTGCACATGGGCCACATGCTCAACAACACCATTCAGGATGTATTGATACGCCGTGCCCGCATGAGAGGCAAAAACGCCTGTTGGGTACCGGGCACCGACCACGCCAGTATTGCTACCGAAGCTAAAGTGGTGGCTATGCTCAAAGAGCGCGGCATCAGCAAGCAAGATTTAACCCGCGATGAGTTTTTGAAATACGCCTGGGAATGGAAAGAAAAATACGGTGGTATCATCTTAGAACAGCTTAAAAAGTTAGGCGCCTCATGCGATTGGGACCGTACCCGTTTTACCATGGAGCCCGAGCTTTCTGATGCAGTGATTGATACATTTATCCATTTGTACAAAAAAGGCCTGATTTACCGTGGTATCCGCATGGTTAATTGGGACCCTAAAGGACTGACTGCCGTTTCGGATGAGGAGGTTATCCGTAAAGAGGTGCAACAAAAGTTGTATTACATTAAATATCAATTTGCCGAAGGTGATGGTCATCTTACCATCGCTACTACCCGCCCCGAAACCATTATGGCAGACAGCGCCGTGTGTATCAATCCTAATGATGAGCGTTACACGCACTTGCATGGCAAAAAAGTATTAGTACCACTTATCAACCGCGAAATACCGGTAATACTGGACGAGTACGTGACCATGGATTTTGGTACCGGATGTTTAAAAGTAACTCCTGCTCACGATTTAAATGATTATGAGCTTGGACAAAAGCACAACCTACCGGTTATTGACATTTTAAACGATGACGGTTCGCTGAACGAGAAGGCCGAAATACTGATAGGGGAAGACCGTTTTGCGGCCCGTAAAAAGATTGCCGTGCTGTTGCAGGAGGCGGATGCTTTAGAAAAGGTAGAAGAATACAAATCGCAAATAGGTTTTTCGGAACGTACCGATGCAGCAATTGAGCCTAAACTGTCCATGCAATGGTTTTGCAAAATGCAGGATATGGCCAAACCGGCACTCGATTACGTGCTAGAAGGCGATATTAAGCTTATACCCGATAAGTTTATCAATACCTACCGCCACTGGATGGAAAACGTAAAAGACTGGAATATCAGTCGCCAGTTGTGGTGGGGCCAACGTATACCAGCCTGGTATAATGACAAAGGGCAATGGGTGGTTGCTAAAACCGAGGCCGAAGCACAAGCGGCATTCGAAGCCCAGGGGCAGTTGGCCAATGGCCTGCGCCAGGACGAAGATGTGCTGGATACCTGGTTTTCTTCTTGGTTGTGGCCTATCTCAGTATTTGATGGTTTCAAAGACCCTGATAATGCTGATATTAACTATTACTATCCTACCAATGATTTGGTAACCGCTCCCGAAATACTTTTCTTTTGGGTGGCGCGTATGATTATGGCCGGCCACGAGTTTAGAGGCGAAGTGCCATTTAAAAACGTATACCTAACCGGCATTGTACGAGATAAATTGGGTCGTAAAATGTCTAAGTCTTTAGGCAACTCGCCCGACCCGATTGACCTGATTGGAAAATATGGTGCTGATGGTGTGCGCGTAGGCATGCTGCTTTGCTCGCCTGCCGGCAATGACCTTATGTTTGATGAAAGCTACTGCGAACAGGGCCGTAACTTTGCCAACAAAATATGGAACGCTTTCAGGCTGGTAAAAGGTTGGGAAGTAAACCAGGATTTAGAAAACGTAAACACAACAGCTATCAGCTGGTTTAAAAATCGTTTTAACCAGGCTTTAGCCGAAATTGAAGATTTGTTTACGCAATACCGTTTGTCTGAAGCGGTAATGGCCGTTTACAAACTGGTATGGGACGATTTTTGCGCCTGGTATTTGGAGATGGTGAAGCCTGCTTACCAGCAGCCTATTGATAAAGCAACCTACGAGGCAACCATCGGTTACTTTGCAGATATTCTAAAGGTATTACATCCTTTTATGCCATTCATCACCGAAGAGTTGTGGCATGATGAACTGTTTGGTGAGCGCGATGCAAAGGATTGTTGTATTGTAGCGCAACTGCCTGCAGTAACGGCGGTTGATTCAGTACTTCTTAACCAGTGCGAAAATATCAAGCAGGTAATTACCGAGGTGCGTAATACCAGAAACAGCAAACAAATATCCCCAAAAGAGAGTTTAGATTTACTTATTAAACAAAATTCGGCGGTACAATATGAGGCATTTTTGCCTATATTGAGCAAGTTGGGTAATTTAAGCCACATCACATTCGTTGAAGATAAGGTAGCGGGTGCAGCAAACTTCATGGTTTCGACTGACGAGTTTTTTATCCCGTTAAGTAATAATATTGATGCCGAGGCGGAGCGTGCGCGCTTACAGAAAGACAAAGAATATTTGCTTGGTTTTCTGCAGGCGGTGGATAAGAAGCTTTCTAACGAGAAATTTGTGAATAACGCCAAGCCGGAAGTGATAGAGAATGAACGGAAGAAGAAGGCCGATGCCGAGGCAAAACTTAAGATAATAGAAGATAACTTACAACTTTTGGCAGACTAATTGAGCATAAGGGGTGCATCTATTAAACAAAATTATAGCACCCCCTTTAATGTTTCATTTTGTACGGGCTATGAGTTTAAAACTTTCTTATAGTACCAGTTAATGAGTAAGCCAGGGTTTAACAACCTTTCTTTAAAAGAGATATTGTCTGATGAGCAGTCGTTGCTCACGCAGGCACGCATACGCCTGTTGTATTATGGCATGTGCCTTATTTTTATTTCGTTACTGGCCCTGATTGTAAGTGTAATTTTTACCGGTCAGTATACGCTATTAGGTATTGCCTTAAGTGGAGCCGTTACACTGGCAGTAATATTTAAATTTCTGACCTGGAAAGCCAACTGGGAATTTGTTACCCATACCTTGCTGGCTTTAGGCACGCTAATGAATTGGTTCGACCTCTTGATTATATTTCAAAAGGTCGATATCATTACCATACAGGTGGTGCTCATTATCATCGTTTTTAGTTTTTACATGCTCGGGCAAAAATGGGGTATGGTTTATTCGGCCGTCAACCTGCTGCCTGTCCTATTCTTTATGTTTTATGCCTATACCAATGTGTATAACATCGGTATCACGGCCGAGCATCTGGACCAGTCTACCATCATCGTTTCGGTAATATCCAACTTCATTGTAATGGTGTTTATTCATAATCACTTTTACACGGCATTTCAAAACAACCTGCTCGAGCTAAAACGCAACAGCGAAGAGCAAACCAAGCTCAACATCAACCTCGAAAAGGCTATCGAGAAAGCCGAAAAGTCAACGCAGGCCAAATCGGAGTTTTTGTCTACCATGTCGCACGAGATTCGTACGCCGCTTAACGCCGTGATAGGGATGAG
>CAJYSL010000124.1 GCA_913777515.1 uncultured Mucilaginibacter sp. | reverse complement strand
ACCCCTACAATTTTTTCGGGTTTGAGGATAGACAGCGCCTCGAAGGCAAAATCGCCGGTACCGGTGGCCACGTCTAATATACGTTTAGGCTTCAGGGCCTTGAGCTCGTTGATGGCAATTTTACGCCAGATGATGTCGATACCCAAAGACATAAAATGATTTAAAAAATCGTATGTTTTGGATATGTTGTTAAACATATCGGCCACCTGTTCTTTTTTGGCAACCTGCGTATTTTGGTAGGGCGTTACAGACTTACTCATCGGGCTGTAAAGATAGCGATTTAAATAATGCGAACTTAAATATTGCTAACCCAACAGCAAACACCGGTTTAAAGTTTGACGCATCTTTCACACACGTTTAAACGTTCTCGCTAAAAAGGCAATGCCGGCTGAGCAAACTGTTCAACAGTCGCCCAGCCGGACATCATCCATCAACAAACACAAGCTATTTAATTTCCTGACCTTCCTTCAGTTCATCGCCGGGATTCAGCACAATTTTGTCACCGGCCTTGAGGTTACCGAATACTTCGGTGTTGGTATCGTTAACAATTCCTTCTTTAATATCGGCATATACCGCCTTGCCGTCTTTCACTTTCACCACGTAAATACGTTCGGTTGAACGTACGATGGCATTGTTGGGCACCAATAGCGATTTAGCCCCGAATAGCAACGGCACCTTTACCTCGCCGTACATACCGGGCTTTAAGCGCTGGTCTTTGTTAGGTACATCAATCTCAATAGCTTCAGACCGCTGCGAACCCAGTGCGTTTGACGACCGGCTGATGTAGGCTTTGTTTGACTGACCGGGCAGCGCATTAAACACAAACGACACCGGCTGCTTTAAATCAACTTTCTCTACATAATTTTCGGGTATCATTACCTCCAGGCGTAGTTTGCGGGTATCTTGCAAAACCAGCATGGGCTGGTCGGTTGATTTACCAGGCCCAACCAGCGCCCCTGCTGATACATTACGCTGCACAATAGTGCCATCAAATGGCGCCCGGATATTTAAGTAAGCCTGCACATCTTTTACAGAAGTTGCGTTAGACCGCTCGGATAAGGCCACGGCTTCGTCGGCCTTCATTTTAGATAAGGCATTATCTAAATCCAGCGGAGACACGGCCCCTTCTTCTTTAGATGCTTCTTTTAAACGACGGTATTTTTCTCTGCTGGCATTGGATGCTTCCTGCGCCTGCAGGTAGCGGGCATTGGCTGACTGTACCTGCGAGGCCATTTCGGGCGCCTCCAGCACGGCCAGCAACTGCCCTTTACGGACTACCGAACCGCGGTCTACATTGAGCTGCTTTACAAAGCTGTTTATTTTGGCGAATATGTTTACTTCGTTAAACGGCTTTAACTGTCCGGGCAAACGCACGTAACCCGACATAGCTTTTTCGGTCACGGTGGTAGTTTCCAGTTTATCTTCGGTTTTAGCTTTACCGGCGGTAATATCAACCGGCTTATCGGCGTGCGAGCAACCGCAGAAAGCGGCTGCAACAAAGGCTATGGTGATTAATTTATACTTCATGAGTTTCGGGATGATTTAAGATGAGGTTTTCGGATGATGATTGTTCGGGCATTAATGATGGCGAGTTATAGGTAGTTTTATTTTGTACCCAGGCAAATACCAAAGGCAAAATAAACAAGGCCGCAATGGTGGAGGCAAACAACCCGCCGATAACCGCACGGCCCAGCGGTGCCGATTGCTCTCCGGCTTCGCCCAGGCCTGATGCCATGGGTATCATGCCGGCAATCATAGCCAAACTGGTCATTAATATGGGGCGCAAACGGATAGAGGCGCTGGTTACTGCGGCCTTGGTTGCATCCTGGTAATCCAACCGCAGTTTTTCGGCATTGGTCACAATCAGAATGGCGTTGGCTACTGATACGCCGACTGACATAATCATACCCATATAACTTTGCAGGTTAAGCGTGGAGCCCGTCAGTAATAAAGCTGCTATCGACCCTAACACCACCGCAGGCACGGTAGATAATACGGTTAGCGATAATTTAACCGATTGATAGTTGGCGGCCAGTAACAGGAAGATGACCAGAATGGCAAATAATAACCCGTTCTGTAAACTCGACATGGTATCGGTTAACAGGCTCGACATACCCTGCACCTGCGTTACTACCCCTTTGGGTGGCTTGCCTACCGCTTTGATGGCTTGCTCTACCGCAGTGGTGGCCCGGCCTAAATCTTTGTGGTGAATGTTGGCACTTACCGTCAGGTAACGCCTTGGCCCCATACGGTCGTACTCGCCCGGAACATAAACGGTTTTGAAACTGGCCACATCGCCCAGTACAGGGCTGCTCTGCCCTTTAATGAGGGGAATTTCACGTATCTCGTCCATATTGTTCATCACGTACTCGGGTATCTGCACTTGCACCTGGTAGGTGTTGGCGGCCTTTTCGTCCAACCACTGGTTTTTTTCGGAGAAACGGCTTGATGAGGTACTGGCTGTTACAGAGCGCGATATTTCGCTCACGCTTAAACCCATCTGCGCCAGCTTTAAACGGTCGAGCGTTATTTTAACCACCGGAAACTTGAGCGGCTGGTTAATTTGTACATCACGCAGGTAATCAACCTTTTTCAGCTGGTCAACCAGTTTATTACTGTAACCTTCAATCTGCGCCATGTCTTTACCGGCAACAGTCACCTCTATGGGCGTAGCGGCACCCTGGCTCATTATCTTCTCAGTCATGTCAATAGGCTCAAAGGTTACCCGCAATTCGGGTATGGCATAGGCTATATTTTTGCGCAAGGCTTCTTTAAAATCGTCCATGTTTACGTGGTAATCGGCATCCAGGTTTACCTGTAAAATAGCCTCATGCGTACCGGTATTGAATACGTAAAGGTTACTCACGCCGTAGCTGCTCGGTATCAAACCTACATAGCCCGAACTGATGGCTACATGGTGGTTGGAGGTACTGTCGATGATTTTAAGCACCTGCTTTAACTTGGTCTCGGTACGCTCCAGGCGGGTACCGTCGGGTTCTTTGATGCGTATCTGAAACTGACCATTATTCAATTTCGGCATCATACCCTTGCCGATGATTAAAAAGCCACCCAAAGCCAGGGCCAGCACTACCAGCAAGTACACCGGCACAATCAGCCGCTTGTTAGGCATCCAACGGTCTAAAATTCTGACAAAGCGCAATTTTACCCGCTCAAACAAATCATTGTCCAGCGGATATTCCTGTTCGTCTTTTAAATGGCTTTTTACCTGACTTTTCTCCTGCCGGTCTAAGGCCTCGCCTGCGTGTGCATGCAGTTGCCCGTGATGACCGTGCTGGTATTGCTCGGCGTTGATGAGCCAGTTACTGAGTATGGGCACCAGCGTTTGTGCAATAATGTACGACACAATCATGGTGAGCCCAATGGCTAACGACAATGGCAAGAACATCGCCTTCGGTACACCAGTCATTAAAAACGATGGTGCAAATACCGCCAGTATACAAAGCAGAATAAGCAGCAATGGGAAAGAAATTTCTTCGCAGGCTTCATATATCGCCAGCTTTTTACTCTTACCCATTTCCAGGTGCTGGTGTATGTTTTCGATAGTTACCGTGGCCTGGTCAACCAAAATACCAATGGCCAGTGCCAGTCCGCTCAACGTCATGATGTTGATGGTTTGCCCGAAAAAGCCCAGCAGCATTACGCCGATAATGATAGACACCGGGATGGTAATCACCACAATTAAACTGCTGCGCCAATCGCGCAGAAACAGCAATACCATCAGCCCGGTTAACACCGCACCCAGCCCACCTTCGGTCAGCAAACTTTCAACTGCGTTAATCACAAACACCGACTGGTCAAACTCGTACGATACCTTTACATCATCGGGCAATAAACTCTGAATATCAGGCAGCTTACTCTTTAGCGCCTGCACCACTGCCCAGGTAGAGGCATCGGCTGTTTTAACGGCCGGAATGTACACCGAGCGTTTGCCGTTTATTAAGGCATAACTCACGGTTACGTCGGCACCGTCAGACACGCGGGCAACATCTTTAATAAACACCGGGGTTCCGTTTTTACTGATGACGGGGATGTTACCAAAATCTTCTACATTGCCAATCAGCGAATTCATGGTGGTTACGTACATGGTATTATCCATGCGCAGGTTACCCGAGGGCGACATCACATTGTATTTAGCTAATGAGGCTACCACTTCGTCAGGCGTTAAGCTGTAACTCCGCAGTTTGGCAGGGTCAACATTGATGATAACCGACCGCGAGTTGGCGCCGAATGGTGGCGGTGCAGACAAACCGGCCACCGACGAAAACGTTGGCCGCACCCGCGTGGTGGCCAAATCGTAAATATCTTTTAAGCTGCGGGTTTTTGACGATAGCACCAACTGCCCTACCGGCAGCGACGAGGCATCAAAACGCAGTACCTGTGGCGGCAGTGCGCCCGGCGGAAAAAACTTCATGGCCCGGTTTACCTGCAACGCCACCTGCGCCGAGGCTTCGCCCATATCGGTACCTTCGTAAAAGCTTAGTTTTAACAAGGTAAGCCCCTGTATATTTTTACTGGTGATGGATTTGATACCGTTGACATACAAAAACTGGTCTTGTAAACGGGTGGAGAAAAAGCCTTCCATTTGCTGTGGCGACATACCGCCGTAC
>CAJYSL010000123.1 GCA_913777515.1 uncultured Mucilaginibacter sp. | reverse complement strand
GAGTGGAACCACTTGGTAGATAACGACAAGCCGGGGGCCAAGCTGCTGCACTACATTGGTAACAAGCCTATTTACACTAACTACACCTATAGCCAAAAGTATAAGGATATCTTTTTTGAGTACCTGAACCAAACTGCCTGGCGCAACTTTAAAATGGTAGGCGCATTTACCCGCCGTGTGCGCATGATTAGACGCTTCATCAGAAAAGTAACCGGTTAATCTCATTATATCAATTTCAATGTCGGCAAAATATCAATTCGACCGGGTAACCATGCTGGTTACACATTATAACCGCAGCAAATCATTAGAGCATTTGCTCAAACGCTGCGCTGAAGAAAATCTAGGCTTTGACGAAATCGTGGTGTCTGATGATGGCAGCAAGCCTGCGCACCTGGACTACGTAAAAGAACTTCAGGCTAAGTACGGTTTCAGGCTCATTACCACGCCGGTAAACAAAGGTCTGGGCAATAATATTAACAAAGGACAGGACGCCGTAACCTCGCCGTACACCTTGTACGTGCAGGAAGATTTTGAACCTACGCCCGAGTTTGCCGCCAACTTTTACAATGCCGTAAAGTTGATGGACGAGGAAAGCTGGGACATGATTCGGTTTTACACCTTCCCGTGGGCGCCGTTCCCGTATCTGCAAAACTACAAGTATGGCTACGCCAAAATGCTGTTTAAGCCTTATGTGTGGCACATGAACCACCTTAAGTTCCGCATTTACAGCGACCACCCGCACTTGCGCCGCAGCAACTATTTCGAAAAGTTTGGTCGTTACGTTGAAGGTCAGCGCGGCGACCCAACCGAATACAACATGTGTTTGAAGTTTATCCAAAAAGGCGGCAAGGCGCTAATGTTTAACGGTCCGGACTTATTTTTGCACGAGGCTGGCGCCATTGAGCCGAATACGATGGTGCGTAGCAAATGGAAACTGAGCAACTCGTTGCCGGTAACTACCCTGCGCCGCATGTACCTGGTAGGTAAAGTGGTAAACAGTTCGGTGCAATTAAAGCGCATGAAATAACCCCGCTTTTTATATTTAAATCCCCAACCCTAATTGATACCCTTACGCGCTGATGCTGACTAAGATTAAGCAGATACTCGACAAACTCAGAAATCCTCACATCATTAACCTGGTGGGCAACGCCGTGATGTCGGTGCTCAACATGGTGCTGGTGGCCGTGCTGTTTAACTACCTTAAGGTAGACGAAATGGGCGTATGGTTCTTTTTTCAAGGAACTATTGGTTTGGTAGATACCTTCAGGTCGGGACTGTTAACTACTGCTTTTATAACTTCTTATGCCGGTACCGCCAAAGAGCGTGCCGCCGAGGTGGCTGGTTCGGCCTGGTTTTTAGCTTTGCTCATTACCGGGGTATTTGTGCTGGTTAACCTGGCTTACTTAGCCGTTCCTTTCCAGGTAAAGGATGAAGGCTTAAACTTGTTCGTTAAATGGTTTGGGTTGATTTTCGTATTTACGCTGCCTTCGTTTATTGCCAGCTGTGTGGCCCAGGCCGAGCAGCGCTTTGATAGACTGCTATACATCCGGGTGATAAGTACCGGTTTATCCATCGTACTGGTGTTGGCGCTGATTGCCACCAAACGCATCAATTTCATGAATGTGGTTTACTCGGGCTTTGTGGCCGGTAGCCTTACCAGTTTAGCTACCGTGGTGTTTGGCTGGGCCAGGGTAGATACCATCTTTAAAAAATCCACCAAAACGGTGAAGGCTTTGTTTGCTTTCGGCAAATATAGCGTGGGTACCTCACTGGGCAGTAACTTGTTCCGGTACTCCGACACGGCCATCATCAACTTTATGCTGGGTCCGGGCAGCCTGGCCGTGTACAACCTGGGTTTGCGACTGATGGAACTGGTCGAGATTCCTTTACGCAGCTTTGCGGCTACTATTATGCCGCCGCTATCGGCCGCGTATAACCAGGACAACAAATACCATGTTATCTACCTGCTTAAAAAATATTCAGGCTTGCTTACCGTCATTTTGGTGCCGGTGGTGATTGGTTCCCTGTTTTTTGCCGAGGTAGCCATCTGGATTGTAGATAAAAAGTATCTGGCTACTCCTGCGGCCAACGTGTTCAGGGTGTTCATGACCTTTGCGCTGTTGTACCCGGTAGAGCGTTTTATGGCACTCACGCTGGATGCCATCAACCAGCCCAAAGTCAACATGGTGAAACTTATCTTCATGCTGGCTGCCAACGTTATCGGCGACTTTTTAGGCGTGTGGATTTTCGGTAACATTTACGGCGTAGCCTTAGCCACCATACTGCCCATCCTTACCGGCCTGGTCATCAGCTACAACTGGCTGCAGCGCTACGAAAAATTCAACCTCTGGGACGTCTACAAAATAGGCTGGCTCGAAACCCAATGGTTAATTAAAGATAGTTTGGCGATGGTAAGGAAGAAAAAGGGAGTTGCGTCTGAGTAGAGGACGCGTCAGTGAGTCCGTCGAGTCGGTAAGTCCGTGGAGTCCGTCGAGTCAGGAAGTCCGTTGAGTCCATGAGTCGGTGCACAATGAAAAGCTTACAAAAAATCCTGTCATGTCGAATGCTAATGAGACATTTTGGTACTCGCGGCAAGCAGGTTGATAGGTTAAGATACCAATAAATTGATAGGAGTGCTGAATTTGTATTTCACGCGTTAAGTAATTTCAGCTTTTGCGTTATAACATAAGTCAGTAGTAATTAACTTACTTCGTCCGCTCATTGCCGCGGAGGGCTACTTCTTTTGTCTTCTGAATCAGAATTTACAGAATTGATAAATTTACAGAATGCCCTGAAGATTGTCTGAACCGGAAAGTCAGAATTTTATGAAGTTACAGATTTGAATATCACTTTAGAACGCCGGATATACCTGTCGGCGGGCCACAAGCCAAGAGGCTTGCGGCAGCGATGAGTCTGAACCGGAATTTGCCGAATTTTAAGAATTTAATATCACGCCGCAAATCAAAAATCTTCCTTTTCTCGAGTAGGATTTCGATGAAGTACTACTTTTGCTCCCCCTTTAGGGGGCTGGGGGGCTTTGGCTACGGCATCTCGTCATCCTCCCCAGCTTCGGGCGAAAGACGGGCGGCACATTTTGGCCTGTGCGGTCAGGCAAAGGCCTTTTAGATTTTGCAGAAGCAGGGGCTTTGAGCGGCGAAGCAACGGGCAAAATATAAACAGCCTGTGGTGCAGCCCGGATTTGCAGGGCAGAGGCCTGTGCGGCAAAGAAGCAAGCGGGAGGTGACTTGAATTTTTGCTTCTTTTTTTTCAAGAAAAAAGAAGTAGCCATCCGCGGCAATGAGCGGACACTAAATATTAAACTCCCTTGTAACCCTCAAGTAAATTAATCTACCTTTTTTGTAGACATTATATAAACCTTTATATATTTGTCATAATCCCATTACCCGGCTAACAATGGCGCGGGGCAGGGGTTATTAGAGTGTTCAATACTTAAATTATATCCATATGAGTTTACGATTAGGCGATAAAGCCCCGAACTTCAAAGCCAAAACATCAAAAGGCGAGATAGATTTTTACGAATTTTTAGGCGATAGCTGGGGCGTACTGTTTTCGCACCCTGCCGATTATACACCGGTATGTACCACCGAGCTGGGCCGTACCGCTGCCTTAAAAGATGAGTTTGAAAAACGTAACGTTAAAGTAGCGGCCCTGAGTGTCGACTCGGTTGAATCGCACCATGGCTGGATAGAGGATATCAACGAAACTCAGAACGTAGAGGTAAACTTCCCTATCATTGGCGACGAAAACCGCGAGATTGCCGAAGCTTACGACATGATACACCCGAATGCATCAGCCACGGCAACCGTGCGCTCGCTGTTTGTTATTGCGCCCGATAAAACCATCAAGCTTATCATCAGCTACCCGGCGTCTACCGGTCGTAATTTCCAGGAAATTTTACGGGTGATTGATTCCCTGCAGTTAACAGCTAACTACAGTGTAGCAACGCCTGCAGACTGGAAACAAGGTGAGGATGTGGTGATTACCCCAGCCGTAAAAGATGAAGACGTACCGGCTAAATTCCCGAAAGGGCATACCGTAATTAAGCCTTACCTGCGCATGACCCCTCAGCCTAACAAATAATAGTAGCAGGTTAATTGATACGAAAAGCAAAGAGCCGGAGCTTATACAAGTTCCGGCTCTTTGCTTTAATATGTTTGAGAGATTTACAAGCCTGTCAGTGCCGAATCGCCCAGGGCAACTTCTTTGTCAATCAGGTCGGCAATGCTGGTTTCTGATAATATTTTTAGCGTAGCGTCGCGGATGTCTAAAAACATGCTGCGGATGCCGCAGGTAGATTCGTTGTGGCATTCCTCGCAACGGTGGTAAAAATTAAGGCTAACGCAGGGTACCATGGCAACGGGGCCGTCGGTAACACGCAGTACGTTCACCAGGTAAATATCTTTCGGGTCTTTGTTAAGTGCGTAACCGCCCCCAGCGCCCTTTTTGCTGTATAAAAAGCCGGCTTTACGCATCTCCAGTAATATCACCTCCAAAAACTTTTTAGGTATTTTTTCCAGCTCGGCAATTTGTGCAATCTGCATAGGCGGCTTGTCACGGTTTTTACCCATCACAATCAACGCTTTAATGGCATACTTGGTCTTTTTTGATAGCATAGATTACACTAAAATAAATACAATGATAACAATAAAATTGCAGGCAACCAGCATAACGCTGTTACAACATC
>CAJYSL010000122.1 GCA_913777515.1 uncultured Mucilaginibacter sp. | reverse complement strand
AGGCCCAGCATAATACCCAAAATGGCAATACGCACAATGAGTTTTGAAAATGTGCGCTTGCTTTGAAAAGTAAGCCGCGAAGCAACAAAGGATGAAAAATTCAAGGCAAACAGTTTTTTTGTACTTTCGCAAATATGCAGATTTCGTGCCGAATGTGTACATTTCGTTTAGCATGCATTTTTGCAAACCTGTAACCCATTTACCCATGAAAAAAACAGTCACTGTTGCAGCCTTATTGCTTTTAAACCTGGCGCTGGCCTGCGGTAGCCCCCAGCCCGCCGATAAGCCGGCAACCGCCGCCAAAAAACATACGGGGACCCGGCAAAAAACTGCCGCCGATATTATTACCGGGGCCGACCGAACCCAGCTTTACGTGGGATATTTAAAGGGCAAAAAGGTAGGCATGGTAGTTAACCCTACTTCTATCATCGGTAACCAAAAAACTACGGTGGTTGATAGTTTATTAAAAAGAAGTATCAGCATCAAAAAAATATTCGGGCCCGAGCACGGTTTTAGAGGCAATGCAAGCGATGGCGCCGATGTAAAAAGTACGGTAGATAAAAAAACCGGCATCCCCGTAGTGTCTTTATATGGTGCTAAAAACAAACCCACGCCCGAAGATTTAAAAGGGCTGGACATAATAATTTTTGATATACAGGATGTTGGCGCACGCTTTTACACCTACATATCTACCCTGCACTACATTATGGAAGCCTGCGCCGAAAATAATGTAGAACTGATGATACTCGACCGCCCTAACCCTAACGGTTATTTAGTAGACGGCCCAGTGTTAGATACCACTTTTCGCTCGTTTGTGGGCATGCATCCTATACCGGTGGTACACGGCATGACTATTGCCGAATATGCACAAATGATTAACGGCGAGGGATGGCTAAAAAACAAAGTAAAGTGCAAGCTCAAAATTATTAAAGTGGCTAATTATAACCATAGCCTGCCTTATACTTTGCCGGTTAATCCGTCGCCCAATTTAAATACCCAGCAATCCATTTTGCTTTACCCAAGTATCTGCTTTTTTGAGGGCACCACGTTGAGTTTGGGCCGGGGTACCACGTTTCCGTTCCAGGTGGCCGGACACCCGTTGCTTAAGGGCATTTACAGCTTTTCTTTTACCCCCGTGAGTATACCCGGCGTGAGCGACAATCCGCCTCAAAAAAATGTAGAATGCTTTGGTATCGACCTGCGTAATTACGATACCCAGTTACTGCGTAAAAGCGGCAAACTCAACTTATCGTGGTTGATGGATATTTATCAAAAGTTTCCGCAGAAAGACAAGTTTTTTAATGCTTACTTTACCAAACTTGCGGGTAACGAACAACTGCGCAAACAGATTGAAGCCGGCATGACCGAAACCGACATCAGAAATAGCTGGGAACCGGCATTAAGCAGGTTTAAGCAAACACGCAAAAAGTACTTACTGTACAATTAAAATGGATGTAACAACTATGGTTATTGTGCAAACAATAATGACTAATGCATCTTTTGTATAGCAGTAAAAATTTCAATACATCAACTTAAAATATTACATCTCTGCAACTATGAAAATTGTTTTTATGGGTACGCCCGAGTTTGCGGTGGCTTCGCTGGAAGCCCTGATTGATGCGGGCAGCCAGATTGTAGGCGTGGTTACCGCGCCCGACAAACCGGCTGGGCGTGGCCAAAAGCTCAGCGAATCGGCCGTGAAAAAATTCGCTGTCGAAAAAGGCTTAAAAGTATTGCAACCAGTAAAATTAAAAGACCCGAATTTTTTGGCAGAATTAAAGGCTTTAAACGCCGACCTGCAGGTGGTTGTAGCCTTCAGGATGCTGCCCGAAGTGGTTTGGAATATGCCGCCTAAAGGCACCATCAACCTGCACGCCTCGCTCCTGCCGCAATATCGTGGCGCAGCGCCTATTAACTGGGCCATTATTAACGGCGAGCCCGAAAGTGGCGTAACTACATTTTTTTTAAAGCAGGAAATTGATACCGGCGATATTTTATTTGTGGAAAAGATATCGATTGCTGATGACGTAACCGCCGGCGAGTATCATGACCGTTTAATGCACAAAGGTGCTGGCCTGCTGGTTAAAACCGTAAAAGCCATTGAAAGTGGCCGCTATACCGAACAACCGCAGGAACAACTGGCCGAAGGGCAGGAATTAAAACACGCCCCCAAGATTTTTAAAGAAGATTGCCGCATTGACTGGAACCAGCCGGTAGGCAAAGTTTACAACCTGATTCGTGGCCTGAGCCCCTATCCGGCTGCATTTACCGAACTAAACGGTAAAACCATTAAAATTTACGGTGCCACCAAAGAAACCACAGCACCGAAACACACCGCCGGGCAGTACGATACCGACAATAAAACGTATTTAAAGTTTGCCTGCAGCAATGGTTACATCCATCTTACCGATGTACAGTTAGAAGGCAAAAAAAGGATGGGCATTGAAGAGTTTTTGCGTGGGCAAAAGCTTTGAAGATGAATACTTTTTCTGTTAATTAGAGTTACGATAATCAACTCATTATGAAAACCCTGACCGCCACCTTTTTCACCGCTTTTATCATTTCAGGAGCAATAACAACTTTAATCCTTGTTCTGATAGCGTTCCCTACTAAACAGGCTATATTCACCGGAATATTTTCAGGTGTAGTTACGGGTGTAGTACTGGCGATAATGGTGCGGCGAAATCAGAAAGTATTAAATAGTTAAATTATCAAGCTTATTTGCATAAAACACAAGCCCCGTTCTGTAACAGAACGGGCGCTTGTGTTTTATGTCGGTTTACGCTTCAGGCAATGCTTTGCCGTGGTCGCCCTCTTTATCTTTACGATTGCGCTGCAACTCTTCCAACTTTTCTTTACCGTAGGCAAACTTGGTGATGAGGTAATATAACACCGGCACCACAAATATAGCCATTGAGGTTGCGGCCAACATACCGCCGAATACGGTCCAGCCAATAGTTTTACGCGCTTCGGCACCGGCACCGGAGGCAATCATCAGCGGCACAACACCTAATATGAAGGCCAGCGAGGTCATGATGATGGGGCGCAAACGCAGCCTTACCGCTTCGAGTACCGCCTCTTCCAACTCGTGTCCGGCATCTACCCGCTCCTTGGCAAATTCCACAATCAAAATCGCATTCTTGGCCGATAAACCAATGAGGGTAATTAAACCGATTTGTGCATAAACGTTATTGGTCAATTTGGGCAATAACGTCAAAAATAATATTGCACCAAAGGCACCCAGCGGTACAGCCAACAATACTGAAAATGGTACTGACCAGCTCTCGTACAACGCTGCCAAAAACAAGAATACGAAGCCGATAGATAACGCAAAGATATATACCGTTTTAGAGCCGGACAGCATCTCCTCGCGTGATAAACCCGAAAACTCATAACCATAACCTTCGGGCAGGTATTGCGCTGCGGTTTCCTGCAAGGCTTTAATAGCGTCACCACTACTGTAACCCGGCGCCGGGCTACCGTTAATCTCGGCAGAACGGAACAAGTTGTAGTGCGAAATCAGCGGTGCGTTTTCGATGATTTTGTATGAGGTTACCGTACTCAATGGCAGCATATTGCCGGATGAATTACGCACAAAATACTGCCCCAGATTTTGGATGCTGGTACGGTAAGCCGTATCTGCCTGTGCTACTACCCTAAAATTACGCCCATAAATGGTAAAGTCGTTGATATACGCGCTACCCAGGTACGTTTGGATGGCACTGTTGATGTCCGAAATCTGCACACCCAGGCGTTTAGCCTTTTCGCGGTCGACAGTTAACTGGTAGGCCGGTGTACGGGCCGTAAAGAATGAGAATGAACGCGAAATTTCCGGACGTTTTCCTAACGCAGCGATAAAGCCCTGCAGTGTTTTCTCGAAGTTTTTAATATCGCCTCCGGCTTGTTTTTCTTCCAGAATGAAAGAGAAACCTGCAGTGTTACCCAAACCCGGGATAGCCGGCGGCTGAATTACCACCACGCTGGCTTCTTTATACTTGGCCAGCTTTTGTTGTAAGGTAGCAACAATACCTGCGGCATCCTCGCCGTCGCCTTTACGCTCATCCCATGGTTTAAGCTGCACAAATATGGTAGCACTATTAGATTTACTGGCAAAGTTTACCGCGTTCAAACCACCCAAGGCAGCATAGTGACCAATACCCGGAATACTATCTAACGTACCCATCATGCGCTTTAGCATGTCTACCGTACGCTGGGTTGATGAGCCTTCGGGTAAATCATAGGTAACGTAAATACGGCCTTCGTCCTCTATCGGTAAAAACCCTGATGGCTTACCTTTAAACAGGAAAACAGTACCAACAATTATACATACCAGGAACACGATAATCCATCGGGAGCCTTTAATGCTTTTATCTACCCCTTTTTCGTATTTACCGGTAACCCGACCAAACCAGTTGTTGAATTTATAAAAGAATCTATCCAGCCAGCCCTTTGAGTTTTCGTCGATTTTGTGAGGCTTCAACAGTAAAATACATAAAGCTGGAGTAAGTGAGAGTGCCACAAACGCCGAAATCAGTACCGAAATAGCAATGGTAATCGCAAACTGCTGGTAAAGCCTTCCCACAATACCTGGCACAAAACCTACCGGCACAAACACTGCCGCCAGAATTAAGGCAATAGCAATAACCGGTGCCGATATATCTCGCATGGCGTGTTCGGTAGCCTCGCGCGGAGACAACCCCTCCTCATCCATATAATGCTGTACGGCCTCGACAACCACAATGGCGTCATCCACCACAATACCAATGGCCAAAACGAAACCGAATAGAGTCAACGTATTGATAGTAAAGCCCAGCGGGATAAAGAAAATAAACGTACCGATGATGGATACCGGGATAGCCAGAACCGGAATGAGCGTTGACCGCCAGCTTTGCAGGAACAGGAACACTACGATTACTACCAGTCCTAAAGCTTCTACCAGTGTATGAATTACCTCCTCCACCGAAACTTTTACAACGGTTATTGACTCGAAAGGCACCACATAGCTAATATCGGCCGGGAAAGTTTTTTTAAGCTGGTCCATCGTAGCATACACCCCCTCGGCAGTCTCGAGCGAGTTACTGTTAGGTGCCTGGTAAACCAGCAGGTAAGATGCCCGCTTTCCATCCACAAAAGAGTTACCGGTATAGTTAAATTTGCCTAACTGTACACGTGCTACATCCCGTAGATGTACCAGGGCACCGGTAGTAGGCTGAGTACGTACAATAATATTTTCAAACTCTTCGGGTTTTACCAAACGGCCTTTGGTAAGCACCGTATATTCAAAGGTCTGTCCGTTTAACTGCGGCGGCGCACCTACGGTACCGGCAGCTACCTGTACGTTTTGCTCTTGTAAGGCAGCGGTCACTTCTGCCGTAGTCATGCCATACGAAGCCAGTTTATCCGGCTTCAGCCATATACGCATACTAAAATCGTCGGCCCGGGTAAAAACGTCGCCCACACCTTTGGTACGTAACAAGGCATCGCGCACAAAAACGTTGGTGTAGTTATCGACAAACGTTACGTCGTGGGTTCCTTTGGGCGAGTACATAGCTACCAGCATCAAAATGCTGGGATTACGTTTACGCACCGTCAAACCCAAACGCTGTACTTCCTGCGGCAATGTAGGCTGGGCAATACTTACCCGGTTTTGCACGTCGAGCGCGGCAATGTTAATATCGGTACCTACCTCAAAGTTAACGGTCATGTTCATCTGCCCGTTGCTGGTACTGTTACTTTGCAGGTAAGTCATGCCCGGCGTACCGTTTACCTGCACCTCAACCGGGGTAGCCACGGTTTGTTCTACCGTTAGGGCATCAGCGCCGGTATAAGTACCGGTAACCTGCACTGTAGGCGGTGTAATATCCGGGTACTGACCGATAGGCAGGCTGGTGATGGCCAATATACCTACCACCACAATTACTATTGAAATAACAATGGCGGTAACCGGTCTTCTTATAAATACATCTGCGATCATTCTGTTATGAATTTGCGCGCTTATCACTACCTGTTACCAGGTAGTGATAAGCGGTTAACTTTTTAAGCTATTTAATATAGCAGCCCATGCTGCTTTGTACTGTAAGTTATTGCTTTGGTTTTTCGCCTTGCTTGCCCGATGCGGCCCCGCTGCCTTGCGCACCGCCACCTCCGGCAGAGCCCTGTGCGCCTTGTGCAGGAGGCATACCTAAGGTGATTTTACCCCCATCGCGCAAGCGTTGGAACCCTTCAGTAATTATTTTTTGACCTTCCTTTAAACCCGAGGTTACGATAACGTTATCCTGCACACGCGGGCCGAGCGTGATTTTTTGCTGTTTGGCGATAGTATCCTGAGCCAAAAACACAAAGTACTCTCCCATTTGCTCGGTTACCGCTTTGTAAGGTATTTGTATCTTGCTACCTGACTCATCGTTCAACACATTCAATACCGCACTCATACCATCGCGCAAGCTATCTTGAGGGTTAGCAAACTTCACCCTGATTTTAACGGTACCGGTTAGGTTGTTCACGCCACGGTCGATAGCGTAGATGGTACCTGCTTGGTTATACATTTTACCGTCGCTCAGTTTAAGTCTGAAGGTTGAATCGGTGGTATGACGTTGCAAACGGTAAAAACGGTCGATATCCTGCTCATTTACCACAAAATCAGCCCCGATAGGGCGCTCGCTCGATATGGTGTTTAATATGGTAGTGCCCGGTGTTACCTGTGCGCCCAGCCTTACCTGCGAAATACCGATACGCCCGGTAAACGGCGCCCTGATTTGCGAATATGACAAATTGGTACGCGCGGTAGCCACACCTGCCCTGGCTACTTGTACCTGCGCTTTGCTGGTGGCTAAAGTTGCAACAGCCTGGTCGTAAGTTTGGCGGGCAACCGCATCTTGCTTTAATAAAAAGGTGTACCGGTCGGCATCTTTTTGTGCTTTAACCAGATTGGCCTCGGCGCTGGCCAGGTTAGCCAATGCTTGCTGATAGGCCGCTTCGTAAGTGCGACGGTCAATTTCATAAAGCAGTTTACCTTTGGTCACGGTTTCACCCTCCTTAAAAAATATGCCGGTAATAAAGCCTGCTACCTGTGAGCGTAACTCAACGCTGTTTAAAGCCACTACAGTAGCCTGGTATTTATCGTAATAGGTGGAGTTTATAGTTTTAGCCTCGGTAACGTTTACCGGAGTTGCCGGCGGTGCTGTCGCAGCCGCATTTTTATCTTTGCTTTTACACCCGGCCCATAGCAGCAAGCCCAAAGCGAGTGTTGATAAGGTATATCTATTTTTCATATGGTTATTTCTGTTATTGTACCGGTAATGTACCCAATGCCTTTTGAAGGTCTATTTTGCTCGACAATAGTTGGAACAGCGCATTATAATAATTAAGCTGCGCCGTGCGTAAATCGGTTTGTGCCACAATTAAATCCAGGTAAGTTTTAATACCCTCGCGATACTGCAGGCTCACCACATTATACACATCCTGCGCCAGGGCAACGTTTTCGCCGATAAACTTATAGTTGCTGTAGTTGCTTTTATAATTAGCCAGCGCCTGCACATATTCGGTATTGATAGCATTGCGGGTATTCTCAATGTCGAGGTCAACGCGCTTTACCTGCAACCTAGCCTTGCTTAAGTTTTGCAGGCGTCGTGTTCCCTGGAAAATAGGCAGGTTCAGGCTCAAACCAACCAAAGCCGTTGGGAAAGCATCACGATACAAGCTGGAAAACTTATCGTTAAAATAAAGTAAGTTATACGAGCCAATGGCCGATAGTGATGGCAAAAAGCCATAACGGTAGTAACTCACATTAACCTCCTGTAGGTTACGCTGCGATTGCAACAAGCTGTACTCAATACGGTTGTTAAAGTTAAGTACCTGGTTAGTGTCAATCGCAATTTCGCGTTGCAAACGGGTTGAGTCGTACAATACATTAAGCGGGCGCTGAGGCAAGTAGCCCATCTGTTGCTTTAAATAAGCAATGCGGCTGTTAACGGTTTCCTGCAACTGCTTGCGCGATGCCAGCGAATTGTTTAAGGCGATGGTAGCCTGACGAGCATCAATTTTATCAGTCACCCCAGCTTGGTAACGCACGGTTGCATCTTTTAAATTACGGCGCAGCCGGGTGATATCCTCATTAATAATGTCGAGTTGTCTTTGCGACAGCAATACATCAAAAAAGGCTTTACTTACATTGGATACCACATCAATTTTAACACTCTGGGTATTTTGTTTATAATAACGTCTCGAAAATTTGGAAGCTTTTGATGCCTGTAATACCTCGTTATTGTAAATTACCTGGCTGGCCTGAACTCCTAATGAGGATACGTTATTAGCCAACGCCAATGCACCACCGCCGGTTGCAGCTGCCCCACCGGTAGTACCTCCGGTTCCTGTACCTACGCCGGTTCCTCCAGTGCCCGTACCGGTACCTGCTCCAGTGCCACCGGTACCCGTTCCTGTTCCAACGCCGGTGCCGCTTCCCGTACCTGTTCCGCCGGTACCTGTATTAGCACCCGAAACTATGGTTGCCCGTTCTAAATAATGCTGAAAACTGCCAGACGAGTTAATTTGCGGCAGCCAGGATGATAAGGCGATACGGATGTCGCGCTCGTTGATATTCTCATCAATGTTTGCCTGCTTAACCGCGGGCTGGTTACGCAGGGCAAAGTCAATACATTGCTGCAGGGTAAGCGTTCCCAACGTGTCGCGCACGGATTGGGCTGAGGCTGTAGCAGGCAATATAAAAAACAGAAGTACGGTAAATTGCCAAGTATTTGTTTTCATAGAGCAGCACTCTTGTGCGTTAGGAAAACCACAAACGCTAATATTGGTTTGTGGCAACGCAATTAATAGTGGTGCAATATTGCGCTTTTTACAACTAATACGACTAAAGGCATGTAATTTTTACAATAGAAAAGCAAACGGTTTGGTGAGTGTAAAATTTCTGAAATTTTCTAAAACATTTTTAACGGACGTAATCGTGATTTACAAAATTTTTAATTACTTTGCCTGATAGATAACATACGCTTAACCTGTATATTAACTGATTATTTAATATTGGGTTAAACTACTCTTTTAAAAAATTTACAAATCAAGTATAAGTTTTAAGCTTTCTGATTGGTATTTTTACAAAAAATTTAAGCAGGGTTAATACATGCGCAA
>CAJYSL010000121.1 GCA_913777515.1 uncultured Mucilaginibacter sp. | reverse complement strand
ATGCTCCAGGGCAATACCTCCCCTACCGATTATTCTTTCCCATCAGGGCATACCTCGACGGCGTTTGCCGTAGCCACCTCGGTGAGTTTGGCTTACCCAAAATGGTATGTTATTGCGCCGAGTTTTGCTTTTGCCTCGGCAACGGCTTATTCACGAATGTATCGCGGAGCACACTACCCAACAGATGTATTGTGCGGTATTGTATTAGGTTCGGGCTCTGCCTACTTAACTTATAAGCTACAAAAGTTTATGTACGGAAAACGGATGCAACGTAATTCGCGAGCCTTGGCATTGGAAGCAGGTAATTAAACAATTGCTTTTATATCATAATAAAAACGCGCAAAACCGTTACGGTGATGCGCGTTTTGCTTTTTAAATGGATACTTTCGGCTACCTAATTAAGAAGATTTCCAGCTGCCTAACAACCGGCGCAGCAAAATAATTTCGGCCGTGTGGTAGGCGGTATGGTCGGCCACTTGCAAAGCTTCGCGCAGTAAGTTTTGCCCGGTGCCATGCGGAATAAGATGATACAAATCGCCAGCTTTTACCAGCGCAATCATCTCATTCAAATCTTTTTCTATCTGTTGTATCGATTGGTTCCAGGCTTCATCATCTTTAGGAGCTGCTTCCTCAGGCCAGTATTCATCCGGCCACTTCGGCGACTCATGGCCCGCATCTTTACTAAACTCCAGCATATCCCATTGCGCAATACGAATATGCTCCACCAATTGCCAGATACTGTAAGGTAGTCCGTGCGGCTTTTCGCCTCTTTGCTCGGCCGGTAAGTCTTTCAGGGCATTTTTTAAATGTGCATGTGCTGTACCGCCCCGCAGCAGCTGCTCTAATTCGGTAAGTAAAATTTCGTGCTGAGCCATAATAAGTGTTTTTCTTCACAACAAAGTATCTAAAACTTGGTTGGCAAAATGTGATTACCTCTTTTACCAGCCCGGTTAAAGTTTTATATTTATTGTACGCATGATTAAGTGGCTTAAACGTATAGGCTTAGCCGGTTTTCTGTTTTTTCTGATTAAAGGTTTAATCTGGATTGGTATCTTTTTCTACGTTAAATCGTGCACAGATAAGAAAAAAGAAAAAGCCGGAAACATTGTCCCGGCCTCGATAACTGCTACTTTTTGTAAGCTTCGCGTATAGCTTTAAACTCCGAACCGGGTTTCCATTTAGGCCATAGAGTAGTTGACGATGCCAGTTTATAACCTACCTGGTAAAGCAACTGTAAATCCTGCAGCGTTCCGCTAACGTCCCAGGTAGCCGCGTCAAACTCATCAGAGGGCTTGTGGTAATGATTAGCGGTAAAGTCATCATGCATTTTTATACCCACGGCTTTGCCTTTATTTACCAAATTAACGCCGCTTTCGGTGTATAAAGCCGGAATACCCACTTTAGCAAAGTTGAAATGGTCTGACCGGAAATACATGCCCTTGGCCGGGTCAGACTCCGGTGCAATGTAACGCCCTTGCGCTTTAGCCGTCTGCTGCAGGTAATCTTCCAGTTCAGACTGCCCATAACCTACCAAGCCAATATCTTTGGTTTTACCGTACGGATAAAACATATCCATATTAATATCAGCCACGGTTTTATCTTTCGGGAATACCGGATTTTCAGCATACCAGGCCGAGCCCCATAAACCTTGCTCTTCGGCGGTAACAGATAAAAATACTACGCTGCGGGCAGGCTTCACTTTGCTTTGTTTAAATACCCGTGCAAGTTCCAGTAACGCTGCAGTACCACTGGCATTGTCTACCGCACCGTTATAAATCGTATCTCCTTTTGCATTCGGCTTACCTATACCTAAGTGGTCCCAATGCGCCGAATAAATAACGCATTCATCAGGCTTTAGGCTACCGGGTATCATGGCAATTACATTTTGCGATTGCTTGTAGGTAGCATTTACTGCTAATGATGTGCTTAATTTTAATGGCAGTGGCTGGGCTTTAAAGCTATTTTGTAAAGCGCTGTTAAGCAAAGTTTTGTAATTAGTGCCGCAGGTTTGCAAAAGCCGTTCGGCAGCGGGCAGGGTTAGCCAGCCCTCTATAGCACATTTGTAACTCTCGTGACCCCGGCTGTCGAGATATAATTTGGTTGCCCGCCAGCTATTTTGTACCACGCCAAAACCATACGCCGCCGGGCCGGTATCATGAATAATCAAACAACCTTTAGCACCATGACGGGCAGCCTCGTCGTATTTGTAAGTCCAGCGGCCGTAATAAGTCATGGTTTTACCTTTAAACTGCTGTCGGTCGTAGTATCCGGGGTCATTAATCAGTACTACTACTACTTTATCTTTCACATCAAGCCCCGCATAATCATCATGATGAAACTCCGGAGCGGTAATGCCGAAACCTGCAAACACCAAATCCTCATTTTTGAGGTCGATAGCCCGTGATGTGCGACGTGTCCAAAGCACATAATCTTTCCCGCCTTCTAAATTGAAGTTAGCATCAGCCGTACTGATATTCATCGTATTTTGCGGGTTACAGCTAATGGCTACCATGGGTACTTGCTGTACATAGCTACCTTTGTTACCAGGTTTTAAACCTAAATTGATGAATTGCTTTTCGAGGTAAGCTACCGCTTTAGCTTCGCCGCGGGTAAACGGCATACGGCCCTGCATATCATCGGCCGATAATGCTTCGACGTAGTTAGTATAGGAAGCGGCACTGAATGCCGGGTTTACAGCCGTATTTTTTTGAGCAGAAGCCGAGCAAGCGATACTCAAAGCAATAATGCCAAGCGTGGCTGATTTTAAAAATTGAGACATAAAAAAACAGTGTATGGGATGATACACTGTCTAAATTAAAGATTTTATGCGGGATGTTACTTGTTTAGATAAGCTTGCAAGTCATTCAATGCTTTTTCCCAGCCTTCTTTATGTGGTGTTATTGATTCTTCGTTTTCAAAGTTTTCTTGCACCACGTGGATTTTGCTGCCTTCGCCTTCGCTCGTAAATTCAATGGTTAATACGTGTTCGCTTGGCTTAATTACTTCGGCCGGCACGTCCCAGTTCCAGCTGTAAACCAGCTTTTCGTTTTCCTTTACTTCTTTATACTCGCCGGTAATTACCAATGTGGTCTTATCTTCTTTACCTGCAAACTCGTACTTAAGCTTGCCGCCTTCTTTAATGTCGAGTTCTACGGTGGTCAGGTGGTTTTCAGAAGGCTTCCACCATTGCTTCAAATCTTCGGGTGTTACCCATGCTTTGTACAGCTCCTGTACGGGCACTTTAAAATCTTTTTCTGCTTCTAATTTTAATGCTGTGGTTTCCATAGGGTTAAATTATTTTCTTTTTAACCACAAGCCAGGAATAAAATAGTTTCAGAAAAAATCAAACCTTATGGCTCTTTATATTTTAAGTAATTTTGAACATTGATATAATTGCCATTACATGGGATACCCGAGCTTACGTGCCTGCCTTACTGATTTAGAGAAAAACGGCCACCTGATACGCATCAAAGAAGAAGTTGACCCTTACCTGCAAATGGCAGCCATACACCTGCGTGTTTACGAGCACCAGGGGCCTGCCATTTTGTTCGAGAATGTAAAAGGTAGCCGGTTTCCGGCAGCATCCAATCTGTTTGGTACACTTGACAGGTCGCGGTTTATTTTCAGGGATACGCTCCAAAAAATAAAAACGCTGGTTGATTTAAAAACCGACCCTATCAAGGCTATCAAGAAACCTTTCAGCTATGCCAATGTGGCGCTTACGGCCCTCTCGGCTTTGCCCATGAAAACCGGTAAAAGCGCACCTGTCAATTTTGGCCGCACGCAAATTAGTGCATTGCCACAAATTGTAAACTGGCCTATGGATGGCGGCCCTTTTGTGACTATGCCGCAGGTGTATACTGAAGATATTGATAAACCCGGCATCATGAATGCCAACCTGGGTATGTACCGCATACAGTTAAGCGGCAACGATTATATTACTGATAGAGAAATTGGCTTGCATTACCAGTTGCACCGGGGCATTGGTGTACATCAAACTAAAGCCAATGCAAAAGGGCAGCCGCTTAAAGTAAGCATATTTATTGGCGGACCGCCGTCGCACCCGGTGGCTGCCGTAATGCCCTTACCCGAAGGCCTGTCCGAAATGACTTTTGCCGGCGCTTTAGGCAAACGCCGTTTCCGTTATTTTTATGATGCCGAAGGTTTCTGTATCTCGGCCGATGCCGACTTTGTAATTACCGGCACGGTAATGCCGCACGAAAATAAACCCGAAGGCCCCTTTGGCGACCACTTAGGTTACTACAGTTTGACGCACCCCTTCCCGTTGATGAAGGTGCATAACGTGTATCATCGTAAAGATGCCATCTGGTCATTTACGGTAGTAGGCCGGCCACCGCAGGAAGATACAAGCTTTGGTGCACTGATACACGAAATCACGGGGTCTGCCTTACCCTCAGAAATACCCGGGCTGCACGCTGTTAACGCGGTAGATGCAGCCGGAGTACACCCGCTGCTGTTTGCTATAGGCAGCGAACGTTATACCCCATACATTAAAGAGCGCCAGCCGCAGGAAATACTGACCATTGCCAATCATATTTTAGGTAAAAACCAGCTAAGCCTGGCTAAATACCTGTTCATCGCAGCCAAAGAAGATGACCCGACACTCAATGTAAATGACATTGCCGCATTTTTGAAACATATGCTGGAACGTGTTGACCTTACGCGCGACCTGCACTTTTATACCAAAACTACGATTGACACGCTCGACTACAGCGGTAGCGGCTTAAACAGCGGCAGTAAAGTGGCCGTTACCGTAGCAGGCGATAAAAAGCGCGAATTATGGACGGAACTACCCGCCAGTTTTACGCTGCCACGCCCGTTTGATATGTTTAAGCTGGCTATGCCTGGCGTGTTGGCAGTTGAAGTCAATAAAAATATTGGAGTTGAAGAACTGACAGCGGCTTTAAAGAACTTAGATGATTATCTGAAAGATAAAGATTTGGCCGGACTGCCTTTGATAGTATTATGTGATGATGCCGGATTTACTGCACAAAACATCAATAACCTGGTGTGGGTTACATTTACCCGCAGTAACCCATCGCATGATATTTATGGTGTACACAGTTTTACTGAGCACAAACACTGGGGATGCCGTGGCTCGCTGATTATTGATGCCCGCATCAAATCCCACCATGCACCCGTGCTCGAAAAAGATCCCGCCGTTGAAAAACTGGTAGACCAAATGGGTGCCAAAGGCGGCAGTTTGCATGGCGTGATTTAGTGGGCCCTAACTTTTTTGGGAGATTGGCGTATAATGATTAGCTTTAAGAGCTAAACTTTATTGCACTTCATCCCCTAATGAAGAAATTTATACTATTATTGTTATTAACCTTTTTTGGTTACCTATACTGCTGTCAGGCACAAACATTCTATATCTGCGAATCCGGCACTTATAGTAAATGGACCTTGCAAAAGGTAACGGTTACGGCCAGCGGTTATCAAACTACACCAATTGATCCTGGCCCGTTTGCCGATGAATTTTATTCTATCGCTATTCAGGGTAAACACCTCTATTATTTAAACTTATCGGGCGAATTAAATAAGGCAGAGTTTCAAGGAGACAAACTGGTCAACTATGAAACGCTTTTACCCACCGGGGCCTTTGGCGTTGCACTTACTATTGCTAAAGATGGCACACTTTATTGGGTATCTGGCAATGTTTTATACCGGTATAATCAGATCACTCAGAAGATGGCTACATTAGGATCCATGCCCTACTCTGCATCTGGTGATTTGATGTTTTACAAAGATGATCTATATATGGCAGCATCCCAAGGAATCATCAAAATCGACCTTACCAATTTATCTAAAAGTAGCTTATACATACCAATACCGTCGGGTTACAATGTTTTTGGATTAGCCAGCTTTCCGGTAAGCACAACTAAAAACAAATACATTGGCCTGTCTGCCAGCAGCCGTGAAACTTCCATTTTAGAACTGGATATGGAAAAAAAATCGTTTTTAGGCGTAATTGGTTCCGTTCCTTATATTTCTTATGACGCCGCCAGCGAAGTTGAAGATGGTACGTTTACCAATATCGAAGTTTATAAAATACAGCAGTTTCCAGATTGTAATAACTCAGGAAAAAGTATTGTTAAGGCAGTTACCAAACCACACACAGCAACCTACACTTACCAATTAAACGGCGGCCCGTCAAACACAACCGGTATATTTTTCAACGTAGAGCCTGGGAATTATAATTTAAAAATAACATCTCCCAGCGAAGTTGTTAGTCAAACCTTTACGGTTGCCTCCATTACTACTAATACCAGGCCGGTTATTACTGTGACCAAAACGAACTACTTATGCGACGTACCCGGTCAAATTACGCTTGATTTAGCTACCGGAGGAGATATTTACAAAATTAAGTATGGCAGCCAGGTTTACACTAACATCAGGCAAACATTTACCGGCCTGGCCGCAGGCTCTTATCATTTTGATATTTTGAATGAGTTTAACTGCCCGGTAGATGCCGTTGACGTAACGTTGGCAAAATATAAGTGTAACATAAAATTGGAGGCCATAGATGTACAGCAGCAGTGTGATGCTGTTAAAAAAGGCATAGTCAATGTAAAGACAAAACCTCATACAGATTTGTATACTTTTAGCTTAAACGGCCAAACCAACACCACAGGATTCTTTAATAATGTTAGTCCGGGCGATTACACGGTAAAAATAACTACTGCTGATGACGAGATAATCGAGAATATAAACGTACCCGATTATGGCTTAACAGAACCGACTATTGTTTATAAAAAAACAAATCCGTTTTGTGCAGATAAAGGCAGTATTTCTTTTGATCTCATCGCAGGCTACCAGATTAAATACAATGGTGTTGTTTACAGTAACAATTACAATTTTACAGGCTTAGAAGTTGGCACTTATCGATTTACCATACTTAAACCTAACGGATGTATTTCTGATGTTGTAGATGTTAATCTGGTATATGAACCCTGCCCTATCGAAATTGAATCGTTTAGCGTAAACCAGGAATGCAATGTGTTAGATAAAGGCGTTATACAAGTTACCGGTAAACCCATACCCGAAACTTATACTTATTACCTGAGTAACGGGCAAAACAATCATACCGGGCTTTTCACTATGCTTCGTCCGGGCGCATATAGTGTACGAGTGACTGCATCCGGTGGTAACACGCCTAAACAAGTAAGTATGGTAGTACCCGACTATAGCATTGGCCGGCCATTATACAAAACAAAATTAAAGAATCCCATATGCGATTTACCGGGCAGCATTAATCTCAGCGTTATTACTAACCCCGAATTATATGATATCGAATTTAAGTCAGTGGTATACCCATCTACCTATACTTTTGAAAACTTACCAGCCGGAAGTCATTATTTCAAAATACTAAAAAAAGATGGATGTATAGCTAATGAGGCTACGGTTAATTTAAAGCTGGAAAGTTGCAATCCTGTTACTTTCCCTAATGCGTTTTCGCCCAACGGTGATGGCAATAATGACGTTTTCAAACCCAATCAGGATAGCCGGGCAACCCGTTATCAGCTTGACATTTTTTCGCGTTACGGCAGGCTCCTGTTTACTTCAAGAAGCCTCAACAGTGGTTGGGACGGACAGATTAACGGCAGCATGGCGCCTACCGGTGTATACTACTGGGTAGTAAATTACATTAACGATGTGGGTAAGCCTGTAACACAAAACGGTTACATCACCTTAATTAAATAAGGGTGATGTAACCGTTTTGCGGTTTATAAGCTATAATTATTCTTCTTTTTTGTGGTCTTTCACGATGACGAAAACATCCTCGTTTGCTTTTTTCATAAGGTACTTTTCGCGGGCAAATTTTTCGAGTTTTTGCGGGTTGGATGAAAGCTCGTCCAGGTCCTTACTCACTTTTGCAGTTTCTTTGGTATAAAAGTCGCGCTCCTGCTCCAGTTTGGTTAACTGGCGGTGTTGTTCAAATTGCGAGTACAAATCATTTTTATCAAAAAACAGCATCCATATCACAAAAGCAATCGTCATCAAAAAATATTTATTCTTTAACAGTTCAACAGCACGTTTCATATTTTAAGAGCGGATTAATGAATAGCAAAAATAGACTGAAAGATTGAATCTTACAATGTAACAGTACACATTTTAAACAGCCTTTGCCTTGCCGCTATTATTTCGATTACCACCACCGCTATAACGTCGCTTATTACCCGAACGCTGCCCCGAATTGTTACGGGGTTTACCTTGGCGTTGTCCCGATGTAGCTTTCATCTCATCTCTTACCCGTTCAACCGTGTTCATTTGTTTCAGCGGGTACGGATGCTGCTCGTTTACCGGGATGTTTTTGGCAATGAGCTTATGGATGTCTTTTAAAAACTCCTTCTCTTCATGGTCGCAAAACGAAAATGCTATACCACTTGCACCTGCCCTGCCGGTACGGCCAATACGGTGTACATAGGTTTCGGGCACGTTAGGTAATTCAAAATTTATAACGTGTGTTAATTCATCAACATCAATACCGCGTGCGGCAATATCGGTAGCTACCAATACGCGGGTGCTGCGGTTCTTAAAATTAGTTAATGCACGCTGGCGGGCATTTTGAGACTTGTTGCCATGGATAGCCTCGGCAGTAATGCCGGCCCGGCTCAGGTCTTTCACTACTTTATCTGCACCATGTTTGGTGCGTGTAAAAACCAAAGCACTTTGAATGCTTTTATCCTTCAGGATGTGGTTCAGCAATGCTTTTTTGTCAGATTTGTCTACAAAGTAAACTTCCTGCTGGATAGTATCGGCCGTTGATGATACCGGGGTTACCTCTACCTTTTCGGGTTTGTTTAATATAGTATCCGCCAGTTGCTGTATTTCTTTGGGCATAGTTGCCGAAAAAAACAGTGTTTGGCGTTTAGCTGGTACTTTAGCTAATATCTTTTTTACATCGTTTACAAAGCCCATATCCAGCATGCGGTCGGCTTCATCAAGCACCAGAAACTTGAGATGGTCCAGGTGAATAAAGCGTTGGTTCATTAGGTCAAGCAAACGGCCTGGTGTAGCCACTAATATGTCAACGCCTCTTTTTAAGGCATCGGTTTGCGGATTTTGCGATACGCCGCCAAATATCACTAAGTGTTTTAACCCTGTGTACTTGCCGTAGGCTGCCAAACTTTCGTCAATTTGAATAGCCAGCTCGCGAGTAGGCGTTAAAATAAGCGCCTTGATAGTTTTTTGCTCTTTATGCTGGGTACGCTCTTGGTGCAATATCTGCAGCAAAGGGATAGAAAATGCTGCCGTTTTACCAGTACCGGTTTGGGCGCAGCCTAATAAATCCTTCCGCTGTAAAATAATAGGAATGGCTTGTTGCTGTATGGGGGTAGGTTGAGTATATCCTTCGGTTTTTAATGCTTTAAGGATAGGCTCAATTAAATTTAAATCTTGAAATAACATGTATTGCTAATAACGTATATGTAAAACTGCACAGGCCGTGCAGTATCATGATG
>CAJYSL010000120.1 GCA_913777515.1 uncultured Mucilaginibacter sp. | reverse complement strand
TAGCAGCATCACCCCAAGGGAAAGAAATAATTTAAATAACCACTTCATTCAGTGCGCAAAATAAATAAAAGATTAACGCAATGCAAAAGACGTAATTATTTTGTGGAAATGTTTCGGATTTGTAAACACAAAGTAAATATAGCTGCAACTTTTTTATTACAGAATAATATTCATTGTATTTAAATCAGATAAAATATCACGTATAATATTTTGAAAATGAATACTTTGTAGAATTTCTAAACTTGAACGAGCGCAATAGTAGAATGAAATATTAAAGACTTTAGAGATTGCATTTTTACCTTAAGCTGAATATTCGAAATACTTTTAATGCTCGTTTTAGAGCAAAGGCGAAGGTTTTGTTTGAGGATTTGCTTATTCGCTAAAGTTGAGTGCAAAAAAAAGTGATTGCAAACTCCGGCTGCAATCACTTTTTATTACCATTTATAAAATTAGTTTTTCAACTCTCTTACCCAAATGTTACGGAAACTAATAGGTTCGCTTTTATCCCCATGGGCTTGTAGTTTGATGGGCGCTGCACCATGTTTAATGGCGTAAGACGGCTGACCGATGTACTGGGTGGGGCCGCGAAGTTCGGTATTGTTTTGTACAATGATGCCGTTAAAGGCAACGGTGATGCGTGCGGGTGCTTTTAAAGAGCCATCCTCGTTAAAAACCGGCGCCAGCCAGTTAACATCATAAGTCTGCCACTCGCCCGGCTTACGCGACGGGTTTGACAGTGGAGGAAACTGCTTATAAATACTCCCAGCCATCCCGTTTACATAGGTTTTGTTCTCGTACGAATCGAGCACCTGCAACTCATAACCCGGGTCGCCTTTACCTAACGATGCCAAGAAGACGCCGCTGTTACCCCTGGCCTGCCCTTCTCCGGTTATACTGGCCGGTATACGCCACTCAATATGCAGCTGATAGCTGCTAAACAGCCGTTTGGTTTCGATGTTACCGCTGGACTTATTTACCGTTAGGACATCTCCTTTAACCGTCCAGTTGGCCGGCTTGTCGCGGTCGGTATTAGATACCCACTCGTCCAGGTTTTTACCGTCAAATAACACAATTGCATCGCTTGGCGCCGGTACATTGATGTATTTACCGGGTGTAACCTTCATTGGTACCGGGCTCCATTGTTCAGTATCTTCAGGTTTGGCCCCTTGCTGGGCAAACGCCGAATAAGAAGCGCTCATCAGCAGTACCGTTAATATTCTTCTTGCATTCATATACAACTAATTTATACTAAAAGATTATTGAGCAGGTACTTACAGCTCTCCGTAATACTTACATAAGGGTCTATCTTAAAATTCTCCTGCTCTACAATGTAATACTTGATGCCGGCCAACTTAGATTTGGCAAAAATCTGTTTGAAATTTACCTCACCTTTACCTACTTCCGTATTCAGCTTATGGTCTTGCTTGTCCATGTCCTTCACGTGTACCATGGCAAAACGACCGGGATATTTTTCAAACCATTTTACCGGGTCTTGTCCGGCACGTACCACCCAGTATAAATCCATCTCAAAACTCACCATCGCAGGATCAGTTTCTTTTAACAACACCTCGTAAAGGGTAGTGCCATCAACCGGCATAAACTCAAAATTGTGGTTGTGGTAGGCCATTTTTAATCCGGCCGCCTTAACCCGCTTAGCAGCCATATTTAATTTAGTGGCCACATTTTTTAAATCAGCACCTGTTTTACGGAATTTCTCATCCACATAAGGCATAGTGATATACTGGTGCCCTAATATCTTACCTGCTGCTATGGCATCATCCAACTCATCGAACCTACCCTCTGCCAACAATAGGTCCATACCATAGTGACCGCTTGGCGATTTAAGCCCGTGCTGGTCTAAGAGCTTTTTAAATTCGGCAGGTTTTAATCCCCAAAAGCCGCTTTGCTTACTGTAACCAAAAACCTCTACTTCTTTGTAGCCGGCCTTTGCCACCTTAGCAATTACGCCGCGCACATCTTTAGGCAACTGGTCGCGCAAAGTATATAATTGTATGCCAGCCACACGCTTATCGGCAGCCAACGACAATTTGGGCAATAGGGCAACACCGGCGCCCATAAGGCCTGCTTGTGTTAAAAACGTTCTCCTGTTTATCATAGGTCTGTTACTTTAAATTTTATGCCGACGTTAAACATCGCATATCTGCACACATTTTTGCAAAGAGGCTAACTTGTCCGTTGCTGTTGGAATGAACTCCTGCGCAACGTAACCTTTAAAGCCGGTAGCCACAATGGCTTTCATAATAGCCGGGTAGTACAGCTCCTGGGTGTTGTCTATCTCGTTACGGCCGGGCACACCACCAGTGTGATAATGGGCAATGTACTGATTGTATTGCTTGATGTTGGTAATGATATCGCCTTCATCAATTTGCATATGATAAATATCGTACAGCAGCTTGAAATTTTCTGAACCCAGCTTTTTGCACAATTCTGCACCCCACCAGGTACGGTCGGCCTGGTAGTCTTTATGGTTTAGCTTACTGTTGAGCAACTCCATCACCAAAACTACTTTGTGCTTTTCGGCCAGCGGTATCAATTGTTTTAAGCCGGTTACGCAATTTTCCCACCCCTCCTCGTCACTTTTGCCACGCTTGTTGCCGCTAAAACAAATCAAATTGGTATACCCGGCTTTGGCTACCAATGGTATCATTTCGCTGTATTGTTTAACCAGCGTTTCATGAAATTTCTTGTCGTTAAAGCCATCTACCAGGTTAATCTCAGCACCGTTACACATCGACGAATGCAGACCGTATTTTTTCAGCGTGTCCCATTCTTTGGGGCCTACCAAATCAATGGCTTTCAGACCAATTCTCTTCCCTTCGGCACATAACTTATCCAGCGGGATATCGCCATAACACCAGCGGCAGGCGGAGTGGTTGACGTTTCCTTTTAGAGCTATACTTTCTTCGGTTGGAGCAGCCTGCGTTTGGTTCATATTTAAAAGTCCTGTTGCCGACAAGGCTGCGGTACCTGCCAGCAGGTTTTTAACAGCTGATCTGCGGTTGGTTGCCATTATAGTTTTATTTTAAGGGTATGACGGTGTAAAATGTATCGGGTTTAAATTGTAAGTGTGCCGGTTTCATCAACATAAGCGGTTGAAGCTTGTGCTTGACCGGGGCGCTCTTTGAATAACAGCAAAAACAACACAAGCACCACGGTCGCAATGCCCGCCGGTATTAACCATACCTGCTGCCAGTTGTGCGCGTTAGCGCCGGTTTTGTATGAGTCGACAATAGGCCCGGAAATGGAGAAACCTATAAGCATTCCTACGCCATAGGTAGCCAGGGTAATAAAACCCTGCGCGGCACTTTTAAAGCGTTCACCAGCCAGGTTGTCGGTATAAATCTGGCCGGTCACAAAAAAGAAATCGTAACAAATGCCATGCATCACGATGCCCATAATCAGCATCCAATAGTTTGATTCGATGTTGCCGTAAGCAAAGAAAACATAGCGTAGCACCCAGGCCAACATGCCCACTGCCAACATTTTTTTTACGCCCAGCCTTACAAAAAACAATGGCATCAGTGCCATAAATATCAACTCGGATACCTGACCAAAAGCTTGCTTACCTGCAGCGCCTTGCATGCCTACTTCGTTAAGAAAAGGATTGGTGAAGTTGTAGTAAAATGCCAGCGGCACGCAGATGGCAACTGAGGCCAGGAAGAATACGAGGTATGACCGATTCTTTAATAAACGAATTGCATCCAGTCCTAAAATATCGCTAAGCGAAGTAGCCTGGTCTTTTTTAACCGGCGGCGTAGCTGGTAACGTAAAACTAAACAGGCCTAATATAAACGAAGCTATGGCTGCTGCTTTTAGCGTCAACACCAGCGAACCTGTTTTTTCCCAACCCAGCCATCCGATGGCAAACCCGGCTACAATCCAACCCAATGTTCCTAACACCCGGATGGGCGGAAATTCTTTGCTTGGATTGGCCATCTGCCTGAAAGATATGGAGTTGACCAACGCCAGGGTTGGCATATACACAATCATGTAGAGCAAAACATAAGGGTAAAAGGCAGAAAAATCGGCAGCTGTCGAGCTTAGCCAAAGCAACGCACCGCCAATCAAATGCAAGACCCCTAAAATCTTTTGCGCAGAAAAATATTTATCTGCAATGAGCCCAATAATGAAAGGTGCTACGATAGCTCCTATAGATTGCGTAAGATAAGCCACGCCTACCTCGGTAGCACTGGTTTTTAGATTGGTGAGCAGGTAAGTACCCAGAGTTACAAACCATGCCCCCCAGATAAAAAACTCCAGGAACATCATTACCGACAATCTTATTCTTACTGATGCATTCATAGATGTGTTATTTTACGGTGAGTATGTATTTAACCATCTCGCGAGCGTCATCTACCGAAACCGTGGGATGCGGCGACATTGGTACATCGCCAAAGCTACCCGCACCGCCCTTAATAATTTTATCGGCCAGTTTATCAATGTCGCCTGAATTGTACTTTTTAGCTACCTCGGCATAGGATGGCCCAACCAGTTTATCATGTTCTTTGTGGCAGGCCAGGCAGTCAGATTTGGCAATGAGCGCAGCACCTTTGGATGACGAGGCGTTGGTCGTACCGGTATTTTCGGTACCGATACTGCCCGTAGTGTCCTGAATGGCATTGCTGTTTTGTGCCACGGCAGATTGGTTGTTACCAATGGTTGTATCGGCGCTCACTTTATCTTGCTTGGCGCCGCTCCCGCAGGAGGCAATAACGGCAACCACAAGGCTGATGGATGTAATTAAAAATGCTTTTCGTGTCATAGATGATAAGGGGATTTTAGATTCCTAATATTTTTTTGTTGAGGGATGCATCCGTACCCGATGACGCAAAGTCATCAAAAACGCGGTCGGTTACCCTAATAATGTGGCCTTTAATAAATTGTGCTCCTTCGCGGGCGCCGTCCTCAGGGTGTTTAAGCGCACACTCCCATTCCAGCACGGCCCATCCCGGAAAATCATACTGCGCCATTTTGCTGAAAATTTGCTTAAAATCAACCTGACCATCGCCCAGCGAGCGGAAACGACCGGCACGGTCTACCCAGTTTTGATAACCGCCATAAACACCTATCCTGCCGCTCGGGTTAAATTCGGCATCTTTAACGTGCATCATTTTGATGCGCTCGTGGTAAATGTCAATATACTCTAGGTAATCCAGGCACTGCAACACAAAGTGCGATGGGTCGTAAAGCAGATTAGCTCTCGGGTGTTGATTTACCCGGTCCAAAAACATCTCGTAGGTGATGCCGTCGTGCAGGTCTTCTCCGGCGTGTATCTCGTAACATAAATCGATACCACATTCGTCGTAATAATTGAGTATTGGGGTCCAGCGGCGGGCCAGTTCGTCAAACGCTTCGTTTACTAAACCGGCAGGGCGCTGCGGCCATGGATATAAATATGGCCAGGCCAGCGCACCACTAAAGGTAACACTTGCACTTAAACCAAGGTTTTGTGAAGCTTTGGCTGCGTACTTAACCTGTTGTACTGCCCACTGCTGGCGAGCCTTCATGTCCTGATGGTATTCGGCAGGCGCGAAGCCATTAAATAACTGGTCGTAAACTGGGTTTACAGCCACCAGTTGCCCTTGGATATGGGTAGATAATTCGGTAATTTGTAAACCGGCTTCCTGAACAATGCCATTCAATTCGTCGGCGTAAGTTTTACTTTCGGCGGCCTGTTGCAGGTTGATAAACCGTGCATCGCCGGTAGGCAGTTGCAAGCCTTTGTAACCCAAGCTTGCTGCCCATTGGGCAATCGACTTTAAATCGTTAAAAGGCGCATCGTTACTTATAAACTGCGCTATAAAAATGGCCGGGCCTTTAATAGTTACCATAGTTTATATTTTAAATGGTGTCCACTTTTGTTCGGATTTGCCCGAAGCAATGACGTTTTCGATGAAAGCCATGCCTCTTATTCCCTCCTGTATACCGGGATAGTCTAACTGCTCAGCAGTAGGCTTGTCCCCATTTGCTTTCGCTTTTAGCGTTTGCGCAAAGTTTCGATATAAGTTGGCGAATGCTTCCAAATAACCTTCGGGGTGACCGGCGGGGGTACGCGTATTATGGCTGGCGAAACTGCCATTGTAGGCACCACCAGTACGCCATATCTCGCTTGGTTTATCAGGATAGCGCACTATCAAAGAGTTGGCATCGTCTTGCTGCCATTCTACCCCGCCATGTTCACCATAAACCCTGATTTTTATATTATTTTCGGCACCGGTAGCAATCTGAGTGGCCATTAAAACACCACTGGCGCCGTTGTTAAATTTTAACAATACGGCTCCGTCATCATCCAGTTTGCGGCCATCAACCACGGTGTTGATGTCTGCACACAATTGACTCACGGCTAATCCGGTTACGTATTCGGCCAGGTTAAAGGCATGAGTACCTATGTCGCCCATGGCCCCGGCAATGCCGCTTTTAGATGGGTCGGTGCGCCAGGCAGCCTGTTTATTGTCTTTGTTGCCTTCCTCAAAGGCACTTAACCAGCCCTGCGGATACTCTACGTAAACTTTGCGCACCTGGCCTATTTTACCATCAATTACCAACTGACGGGCTTGTTTTACCATCGGGTAGCCGGTGTAGGTATGCGTAAGGCATAATGATTTACCTGTACGCGCAATAACTTCTTGCAGTTGTTTGGCTTCAGCTAAGGTGAATGTTGCAGGCTTATCAATTACCACATCAAAACCACTTTCGAGCGCTAATTTAGCCGGCTCAAAGTGTACGTGATTGGGCGTAACAATACTAATCACCTGCACCCTGACATCTTCGGGCAGAGCCTTCTCCTGCTCTATTAACTCGTGGTAGGAGTTATAAACCCGGCTTTCGTTTAAACCCAGTGCTAATCCGCTGGCTTTTGATTTGGCAGCATCGCTGCTAAAAGCGCCGCAAACCAGTTCATATTCATCATCAATGCGTGCGGCTATGCGGTGTACGACGCCAATAAAGGCACCCTGACCGCCGCCTATCATTCCAAGTTTTAATCTCATTAGTAATATTTTAAGCCAGCGCCCAGGCTTTATCGCCTTTCATGTAAGGGTAGTCGCCTACATATTTACCCGGAACCGGCACATAACGCAATGCCTTGGTACAACCCACTTCCGAGGTAAAATAGCCCAGTAGCGTGAGTTGCTTCAGCATGGTAAAATAATGGTTGGGCGCATCCTCCTTTTTGGTTTTGCTATACTCCTTTTGTTCTTTATCCAATTCGTTAAGCAAAGCGGTACGCTGACCATCTTCGACTTTCATGAAGCCTTTATCAAACTTTTTAACGCAAACGTCGTCAAGCTTTTTCAATCCTTCTTTAAAGACTTTCTGGTCGTTAGCATCATAGCAATCGCGCACCATGATGGCCATAAAGCTACCTACGTTAGCTGCAGCTGCACCCGGCGTTGACGTTTGCGGCAAAATGGTTTCGCCTATCTGGTTCATATAGGCGACTGTATCTTTATCAAAAAGGTCATCGGTATCAAAAGAACTGCCGCTTTTACATCCAGATAAAAAGAACTCGGCTCCGATAACAGTACCGCCAAACAGCAGGGCTACCCGGTTTATTGCTTCTCTTCTGTCCATAAATTGATGGTTAGATATTCATTTTTTTAAGTTCTGATACGGCATGGTCTGCCGCACGTGCGGTAAGCGCCATGTAGGTTAGCGACGGGTTTTGACAGGCGGCTGATGTCATGGCCGCACCATCAGTAACATAAACATTTTTGGCATCCCAAACCTGGTTAAAGCCGTTTAGTACGGATGTTTTAGGGTCGCGGCCCATGCGGGCAGTTCCCATTTCGTGTATACCCTTACCCAACACAGCCTCGTTCTGATACTTATTGACATTTTTTACGCCCGCAGCTTCTAACATCTCGGCAGCATCGTTCATCATGTCAATGCGCATTTTCTTTTCGTTATCGCGTATTACGGCATCAATTACCGGCACCGGCATGCCCCACTTATCTTTTTTGGTTTTATCCAGCCACATGCGGTTTTCGTGGTAAGGCAGGGTTTCGCCAAAGCCGCCAATACCCATAGTCCAGCTACCAGGTTCGCTTAAAGCATCTTTAAACTCGCCGCCAATATTCATTTCAGGAATGTCGCGGCTCCAGCGCTCGCGACCGGCACCGCCCTGGTAACCAAAGCCGCGTATATAATCGCGCTTTTCGCCATTCAGATTACGATAACGCGGTACATAAATGCCATTGGCCCTGCGACCAAAGTAATATTTATCTTCATACCCCTCAACCATACCCGAAGCGCCTACATTAAGGTGGTGGTCCATAATATTGTGCCCTAACGCGCCGCTGCTACTGCCTAAACCTTCGGGCCACACATCGGTGGCCGAGTTCATGAGTATGGCTGCTGTATTGATGGTAGATGCGTTGAGGAACACAATTTTGGCGAAGTACTCATACGTTTTATTGGTTTCGGCATCTAAAACCTCTACACCTTTGGCCAGCTTGGTGTCTTTATCGTAAATCACTTTTACCACAATACTCCAAGGCCTTAAAGTAAGGTTACCGGTTTTCATGGCAGCCGGTAAGGTTGATGATTGGGTACTGAAGTAAGCACCATATGGGCAGCCTAACCAGCATTTATTACGGTACTGGCAGTTTACCCTACCCTCGTGCGGTTGGGTGATGTTGGCCGTGCGACCAATAATCATGTGCCGGTTGCCTTTGTAATGTTGTTTAATACGTTTGGCCACGTCTTTCTCCACCACGTTCATCTCCATGGGAGGCATAAAGTCGCCATCAGGTAAAATTGGAACGCCGTCGCGATTACCTGAAATGCCGGCAAATTTTTCGACGTAGCTGTACCAGGGTGCCAGGTCGGCGTAGCGGATAGGCCAATCTACGGCGATGCCGTCTTTGGCGTTGGCTTCAAAATCGTTGTTATGCCAGCGGTAGGATTGCCGTCCCCACATCAGTGAGCGGCCGCCTACGTGGTAACCTCTAAACCAATCAAACGGTTGTTTTTCGATGTATGGGCTATCTTTATCACTCGCCCAGTAATCCAGATTAGATTCATTGAGTACATAATCGCGCTTAAGTACCGGGTAGTCCTCAATCATCTTTTGCGTTCGGTTGCCGCGGTGCTCAAACTCCCAGGGAGCTTTATTGGCATTCACGTAATCTTTGATGTGCTCAATATTACGTCCGCGCTCAAGCAATAATGTTTTTAACCCCTTCTCGGTCAATTCTTTGGCGGCCCAACCACCAGAAATACCGGAACCGACGACAATAGCGTCATAAGTATTATCTGCCATAAAAAGGTTTATTGGTTATAATTGGTCTTGATTTGCCTTTGCAAACCGTCAGAAAACACACTTTTGTGTTGAGCTTAACACTTCCTCAAACTCAGGATACCTCATCTCGAGACAGGCACCTTTGCATCAATGCACCTTGTTAAGCACAAGTTCAAAATCAATAGGTCACTTAACAAATATATCTTTTTATACTTAAATGCAACCTGATGTTAACTTTTTTTATTCCGGTAGTTAAAAATTACAAAAACGATTTACGATTGGCTTAAAACAAAATTTGCCGGCTTTAGACCGGCAAATTTGTTATACTTTACTTAGCGTAGTGTTATATAGCACCTTGCCTTCATAGTTAATAACTTTGACAGCCATCTTTTCGGCACTTACCGAAAAATACATAAAGCCATTTTCGGATGCCTGGAATTTACTGTATTGTGTGCCCGGCGTAACAGCGGTGAGTTCGGAGCCCGCACCGGTGATAAATAAGTTGGTCGGGCCTTCCGGTTTCAGATGCTGTAGGGAATGGTCGTGCCCGGCCAGGTAAACATCCACCTTGTTTTGTTCAAAAATGCTATTGAGCGCTTTGCGGATAGCTAGTGTGTCATAATTTTTGGCACGCGGACCGGCAGTATAATGAGGATGATGCCCCACCACAATTTTCCACTTCACATCGGCACCGGCTTCGCTGAGCGTTTTATTAATCCAGGCCAGTTGCTTTTGAGGCTCCTGGTCTTTAATATCGTAAATGATGGGCTGCGTATCAATCATAACAAACAGCGCCTTTCCTTTACCCTCGCCCAGGGACACCTCTTTGCTGTAATAGCGCGAAGGCATATTCCAGCGGCGGCTTACTTTGGAGTAACGTATCTGGGCATCCGGGTCGGATACATAATCATGGTTACCCAACACCGGAAACCAGTCAACCTGTAAAGAATGCGCGGTATAAACATTTTCGAAGTTGTAATGCCACAAAGGGTCAAGCTCGCTAATCACACCTTTGGGATACATGTTGTCGCCAACCGAAATGATGAAGTTGTTAGGGTTGGCTTTGCCCCAGTCGCCCATTTGTTTGGCCACTTCTACCTGGTTATACTCGCCGTTACGCCCCCAGTCGCCAATGGCCATAAAGTTTAGCGGATAACCGTTGGTTAAACCGGCACTTGCCGAAAGGTCTTCACTCTCGATATATGTTATCTGCTCTTCGGCCAAACTTTCTAAAGGAGCAATTAACGATGCACCTAAGGCGGAAAGCGTAGTGCCTATTACAAAATCTCTGCGTTTCATGTTAATTTAATGAGGTAATTTCCGCATTAACCTCTAAAGGGTTACCGGTTATACGGCATAATAACGGAAAATCGGGGTTATTTAATATCCAGTATTCGGTAGTTTCATTGCGTGCGGCCACATGTAATACACTGATGACGTTTCCATCCAGGGTGATGGTTTCCGGTTTGCCATCACCTTTCAAGTCGTATATCGTGTTATCGTATTGATAACTTTTGCGGCTTATCAAACTTTTGAAAGCCTCCCTAGAGATGAAGAAGAAGGTTTGATTAGCCAAATTTACGGTAGTGTTTGGCTCAGGCTGCACAAAGTTTAGTTTGTTGGCTTTGCTAACGGCGCCGGGTAATATTACATATCTTCCGGTAGCGGTGTTCCGTATTTTCCAGTCCAACACAACGCTGTCTGATAACCGTGTTATCTGCAGGGTCATGGCAACGGTTTGCCCGTGAAGTTTGAGGTTATAGCCGACAACACTGCCGTGTTTTACCGAAACATTTTGCTGCGCTTTGAGTACCAACGCCTGCCCTATCAACATTAAAAAAATCAATAGCTTTTTCATGTTACTGTTAATTATTGTTAGGTGGTAAAATCTGGGTTCCCCATTGGGTTGGTTTGTTCGTCATCTCAAAAACCAATTGACCGCCGTTTACAATATCGGCGTGCTGAATCCAGGCTTGATTATAGTCTTTACCATTCAACCTGGCCGACTTGACGTACATATTGCCAGCCGATAAGTTCTTAGCAGTGATGGTAAAATCCTTACCGTTCTCCTGGTGCAAGGTAACCTGTTTTAACATGGGCGAATTGAGCAAATAGTAAGATTGCCCGGCGTTTGGATAAAAGCCCATCATCTGGAATGCCAGCCAAGACGACATGGCCCCCGAATCATCGTTACCCGGCAAACCGGTTGGCGTGGTGTTAAAACTTTCGGTTACAATTTGCCGGATACGCTTGGTACTTAAATCCGGGCGACCAATCCAATGGTACAAGCAAGGCGTTAAAAATGAAGGTTCGTTATCTACGTTATAGAATTTCTTATCGAACAAAGTATCTAACCGTTGCTTAAACGCTTCCCTGCCGCCCGATTTTTCAACCAGTGCAGGAACTTGGTGAGGAATGCTCAAAGAATATTCCCACGATGTAGCTTCGTAAAAAAAGCCGCACCAGTGACAAACGTACCAAGGGTACTCGTGACTTAAAGGTGTATAAGTAAAGGTTGGATGCTGGTTAACCGATGTGCCATAAGGTATAGTGTCTAACCAATGCCCTGCCGAATCTTTAGGCATGATGAAACCTTTGGCACCATGCTGGGTGTAATCATCCCGCCATAAATTGCGCCAGTTATCTGCCTGCTTAATAAAGCGTTGATAAACCGCAGTTTTACCCAAGCCTTTAGCTACCATGGCTATGCAGTAATCTTCGTAAGCGTAGTCGGTAGTGCGGTTACCGGCGCGCGGGATGTGGTAAGGTACGTAGCCTAATTTGTTATACTCCGGCAAGCCGCCGCGGCCTTCTTTTTCTTCAATTCCGCCCGGTGGCACGGTGGCATCTTTCAACATGGCCTCCAGTGCCAGATTGTAATTGATACCGGTTAAACCTTTGGCATAGGCATCAGCTATCAGCACCTCAGCGTTAGAACCTCCCTGCGTGCGGCCGTTGTAGTTACCGCTGCGGGCATCGGGCATGTAGCCGTCGTGTTTGTAAATATTCAGCAACGCGTTTACAATCTCGGTTTCGCGTTTAGGCGAAATCAGAGTGATAAGCGGGTTAGACGACCTGAACGTATCCCAAATGGCGTAGAAGTCGTCGTAGTAAGGCTCATCGCCGTTCCATAACGGATTTTCGTGCGTGCGGTTAACCGGCATCAGCATGGTGTGATACAAGCCTGTATAAAACATCTTTTTCTGGGCGATGGTCGCATCTTTATTAATCTCGACGCGGTTTAATAAACCGTTCCAAGTGTTTTGCAGTTGAGCCAGTGTTTTCTCAAAACTCCAGTGAGGTATATCCTGCTCAATGTTGTCTTTAGCCTTACCTTCGCTCACGAAAGAGATACCGACTTTTACTTTTACCGTATCGGCACTACCTTTTTTGAAGGCTAACAAAACACCGGTTTTTTGTCCGGAATCAAACTGTTGCTTTATGCCTGGATGCAGCTGCGTACCTTTCCAGGTTGAAAAGTTTTGCATTGGCTGATCAAATACGGCATCAAAATAAACCGTGTAAGCTGCGCCGTTGT
>CAJYSL010000119.1 GCA_913777515.1 uncultured Mucilaginibacter sp. | reverse complement strand
AAAATACTAAGGCAGCAAAATTGTTAATTTTAAGTGATTTAAAAACATATACTTTGAAATAACCAACGGTTAAACAACGTTTAGTTACCTATTGCTGCAGCCCAAATTTACCGGGGTGCCTTACCACATAATTTTAGTAATTTTGCAGCCTTATAATGAATTTTAATTTAACAGCTCAGGATAAATTTTCGAAGGCACGTGCCGGCGAAATTACTACAGACCACGGTGTTATACAAACGCCGATATTCATGCCCGTAGGTACTGCCGGTACCGTAAAGGCCGTGCACCAGCGCGAACTGAAAAGCGACATTAATGCACAGATTATTTTAGGTAATACATATCACCTTTACCTGCGCCCGGGTTTACAAACGCTTGAACAAGCCGGCGGCCTGCATAAATTTAACGGCTGGGATGGCCCTATTTTAACAGATAGTGGCGGTTACCAGGTGTATTCATTAAGCCAGGCCCGCAAAATAAAAGAAGAAGGTGTTACTTTCAGGTCGCACATTGATGGCTCCAAACATTTGTTTACGCCCGAAGCGGCTATGGACATACAACGGGTGATTGGCGCCGACATCATCATGGCTTTTGATGAGTGTACACCCTATCCGTGTGATTACCACTACGCCCGCAGGTCTATCGAAATGACACATCGCTGGCTTAAACGCTGCTGCGACCGCTTTGACAGTACCGAGCCTAAATATGGCTATAGCCAAACCCTATTCCCGATTGTACAGGGGTCGGTTTATAAAGACCTGCGCGAAAAATCGGCCGAGGTAATTGCCTCTTTCGGTCGTGAAGGAAATGCCATTGGCGGACTATCGGTTGGTGAGCCAGCCGAAGAAATGTATGCCATGACCGAACTGGTTTGCAACATTTTACCTGAGCAAAAGCCCCGCTACCTGATGGGCGTTGGCACCCCTGTAAACATACTGGAAAACATAGCTTTGGGCGTTGATATGTTTGATTGCGTAATGCCTACCCGCAATGCACGCCACGGCCTGCTGTTTACCAGCAAGGGCATCCTGAACATGCGCAACGAAAAATGGAAGAACGACTTTTCGCCCATTGATGCCGACAGCGACTTATGGGTAGACCAGCAACACACCAAAGCTTATTTAAGACACCTGATTACCTCGGGCGAAATGCTGGGTGCGCAGATTGCCAGCTTGCATAACCTGCATTTTTACCTTTGGTTAGTGACTGAAGCTCGGCAAAAGATAATAAGCGGCGAATTTTACAATTGGAAAAATACCATGGTTAAACAATTAGCCCAACGCCTGTAATGTTCAAGTTTCTGGATAAATACATCAAAATCATCGACTGGTATATTATCCGTAAATATTTGGGTACCTTTTTATTTACACTGGTTTTATTTCTGGTGATTATTGTCGTATTTGATGTTTCCGAGCACCTGGATGATTTTTTAAAAAGCAAAGCGCCGCTAAGCGCTATCGTATTTTTGTACTACGGCGGCTACCTGCCTTATTATGCCAATATCCTGCTGCCGCTCATTAACTTTTTGGCGGTTATTTTCTTTACGGCAAAAATGGCTAACCAGACCGAAATTGTACCCATACTGAGCGGCAAGGTTAGTTTCAACCGCTTTTTGAGGCCATATTTTATTGCCTCGGGAGTCATATTTGTGTTTTTCTTTATCGGCAATGTATACTTTATACCCTATACCAACCAATTGAGCGTGAGGTTTGCCCATACTTATACTGATAATTCAGACCCTACCCAAAAGGACCTGCACATGCAACTGGACAAGCGCACTTTTGTGTATCTACAATCGTACGATAACGTGGTGCACACCGGCTATAACTTTGTGATGGAGAAGTTTGATGGCGATGAACTTAAAGAAAAACTGACTGCCCAGCGCGTAGTATATGATTCGCTGAAGCGCAACTGGTCGATACAGGAATACAAGGTAAGGTATATCAACGGACTTAAAGAACAATTTATAGAAGGCCCACGTAAGGACACCATATTAGATATGCGCCCATCCGACTTTGAGGCCAACAACGATATCAATACAAATATTTACCGGGCTATCTCGACCTCTGACTTAAGCAAGCAGATTGAAAAGGAAAGAATACGAGGAACCGGCCGGCTTGTAGAGTTACAGTTAGAAAAGTTCCGGCGGTTTATTTATCCATTGTCGGCCTTTGTACTCACTCTGATTGGTGTATCTATATCATCACGCAAAGTACGAGGCGGAATTGGCTTGCCTTTGGGTATTGGTATATTGTTATGCTTTCTGTACATCGTGGTCGACCGCTTTGCCAATGTGTTTTCGCTCAAGGCTAACTTACCTCCTATCATAGCAGTGTTTATTCCTAACGTAGTATTCGGCCTTACCGGTTTGTACCTGTTGCGCAAGGCACCTAAATAGCGTTTGCTAATTTTTTAATCCTTTTTTACCAATTATTGGTTGTTTGTTCATGCATCCGGAAAACCCACCTGCTTACCAGCTCAATAAAAATTTACTCATACTACACTTTACCGTATTTATCTGGGGTTTTACCGGCATACTGGGTAAACTGATTACCATTACCGCGGTAAATCTGGTTTGGTACCGGGTACTCATTGCCTTCTGCACCCTGTTTTTATACTTCAAATTTAACCGGCAGGACATTAAATTGGACCGCTCCACACTCATCAAATTATTCCTTACCGGTGCTTTAGTGGGTGGGCATTGGATACTGTTTTTTTACGCAATTAAGGTGTCTACAGTATCGGTAACGCTGGTTTGCCTGTCGTCAGTTACGCTATTTACCGCCATTTTTGAGCCTATCATCAACCGCAAACCCATATCCAGATTGGAGATATTGTCGGGCCTTCTCATTATAACCGGCATTACCCTTATTTTTAAGTTTGAAACCCAATATACCCAAGGCATCATATTAGGCCTTTTAAGCGCTGCGGCGGCCAGCTTGTTTTCTATTATTAACTCCAGGCAGGTACAGCAAATTTCGCCGCCGGTAATAGCCTTTTACGAGCTGGTAGGCGCATTTGTATGGATAACCCTGTATATGCTGGCCACCAATACCCTAACTCAAATACAAGTACCGCATAGTTACGATATTGGATACTTATTAATATTAGGCACTGTATGTACATCATTAGCTTATGTAGCCGGAGTTTCCGTAATGCGCGAACTATCGGCATTTAAAGTAGCACTTATTACCAATCTCGAGCCGGTTTACGGCATTATAATGGCCTTTATGTTTTTTGGCGACCTGCATACCATGAGCTTAGGCTTTTGGCTGGGTGCGCTCATTATTCTCTCCACCATCTTCTTATTCCCGGTAGTACAAAAGCAGGTCGTAAAATTCAGAAACAGGAAGGCCGCTTTATAAGCTAATACATTTATTATCGTTTTTTTAATACACTAAGTGTTGGCTATTTCCTGCAATCAACTCAAACTTTTGGTTGCTTGTAATGCCGGCATTCGGCAATCTGCCGTTTTCTATTTGGCTTCCTGACTTGCGACAGTCGGCAACGTAATAATGTCGAACGGTGGGCGAGTTAGATTACCTTTCGCGATTTAAGCCTTAGACCGATTCTGTCTACTTGCGACATCACGCATTGAATTCAACGTTATTCTTCTGCTCAAATCCGCTCCCGACATCAATGTATTCGGAGCTCATATTTTTAACAGCGCCTAAAATCTTCAACAACCAGTCATTTTCTTAAACTGATTTTAAGACGTTTTGCGCGCCTTTACATTTTTAGCATACCATGGCATAGAAAATTTGTCCGGGTCGACTGTAAGCAAAATTCAATTTCGACTTAGTGTACAACATATATTACAAAAGAAGCACTTTCCTCTATAATCTTGACTTGTAAAATTACTTAAAACATGCGTGTACAAATTACCCAATTACTATATAAATAACTGACAACCAATTTCAAAAAATAATTATATAAATTAAATTTATCCACTTTCAATAATACACTTCTCTTAATATACTAATAAATTTAGTATTTGAAGCGAAATACCCATACTTAAACACCATTAAACACACACAATCAGTGTTTTATATTATTCTATATAAACCTAAATTCACACATAAAAAAACTAACCGATGAAGTTGTTAGTGTACTGTAATTAAAATATAGGAAATACAGAAAAAGACCAGTACTACTACTGGGTTCTTTTATCAGTAGACAAAAGTCTCTTCGTTCCGAAAAATTGTTTTGGAAAAAAGCGCAACCGGTATACAACAACGACGTAAACAAGCGATATTTAGAAAGGAAATTCATCCTCCTAATTGAAGATTTAATTACCCGAAGACAGTCATTATATGAGTTTCAGAACTATCCTATCCATCGCCATCCTAGCCTTTTTAACCATCACCATCATGCAAAATACCAGCGAGACAGAGTTCGTGATTTTGGGGGTATCAGCAATTGTACCTAAAATTACGATGCTGACTACGATATCGGTTAGCGGATTTTTGTTGGGTGTGTTGGTGAGCTGGCCGAGAAGAAGAAAGAGCAGAAACGTGGAACACCGCGATGATGACCAAGAGCAGGGATACTTCACCAAGCGCACCAACGATACACTAAGCGATGAAGACAGAGATTACATCAGTTAAGCTTTTTGGAACTTAACTGATGTAATTATGATGAAGAAAATCGAGTTCTGATAATAGAGATGCTACGGAACGCTTAGGCGTTAATCGCGCAGATTTCTTTGATTTTACCGATGGCAAAATCAATTTCCTGGAGGGTATTGTATTTAGAAAATGAAAAGCGAACTGCAGGGCGGTTAGGATTAGCGCCAATACCGTTCAACACGTGCGAACCAATATTGGTACCCGAGCTGCAGGCACTGCCGCCAGAGGCCGAGATACCGGCAATATCCAGACTGAACAACAACATGTCGGCCATCTCCATTTCGGGGAAAGACACATTCAAAACAGTATATAAACTTTTATCCGCATCCGTCTCACCATTGAAGTGCACACCCGGAATTTGCGATAACTGCTCAATCATATAGCTTTTCAGGCCTTGAATATGCGCTTGGTGAGCTTCCATGTCTGTATACGCCATTTCAATCGCTTTGGCGAGGCCGGCAATGCCGTAGATGTTTTCGGTACCGCCGCGCATGTTACGCTCTTGTGAGCCTCCGTAAATCATCGGATTTATTTTCACTTTATGATTTACATACAAAAATCCGGTTCCTTTAGGTCCGTGCAGCTTGTGCGCCGCACATACCATAAAATGAAGTTTGAGTTTGCTCAGGTCATGCGCGTAGTGCCCAACGGTTTGCACGGTGTCGCAGTGGTACAAAGCATTGTATTTTTCGCAAATTTCGCCTACCCGTTCAATATCGGTCAGCGTACCAATTTCATTGTTCGCGTGCATTAATGAAACGAAAGTACGCTCGTTATTTTGCAGCAATTGCTCTAATTGCTCGTAGTCGATATTGCCTTTATTGTCGGTATCAACAAAGCTTAGTTTTATTACACCGGCTTTCTCCAGCGCTTCTAAAGTATGCACTACGGCATGGTGCTCAATGCGACTGGTAATGGCGTGTTTTAAACCATGGTCAATGATACCGCAACGGATGGCTGTATTATCAGCCTCGGTACCACCAGAGGTGAAAAAGATTTCGGCTGGCGACGTGTGCAGCAAGCCCGCAATGGTTTTGCGCGCCTTTTCAATCAGCGAACGAGCCTCGCGGCCGTGGGCATGTATGGATGATGGGTTGCCGTACTGGCTTTCCATCACCTGCACCATCTGCTTCATTACCTCAGGGTCAATCGGCGTTGTGGCAGCATTATCAAGGTATATTCTTGTAGCCATTATTATTTATAGGATGAGAACTTCAATTAAATTAAGCAATAAGCTCCAGGTTAAGCAAACGTGTTAAATACCCAATATGGCTTTCATATCGGCAATCAGCTGCTGCGCCAACGCATTGGCTGCGGCTTCGTTTTCTGCTTCCGAATAAATACGAATGATAGGTTCGGTATTTGACTTGCGCAGGTGCACCCATTGTTTGTCAAACTCTATCTTCAACCCATCAATGGTGCTATGTGGCTGCTGGCGATATTTTTCTTCTACCTTCAACAGCAGGGCATCAATATCCATCCCGGCAGTAAGCTCGATTTTATTTTTGGAGATAAAGTATTGCGGATAGCTTGCCTTTAAAGCAGACACCGTTTTGCCCGACTTAGCCAGATGCGTTAAAAACAGAGCGATACCGGCCAGCGCATCGCGGCCATAATGGGTTTCGGGATAAATTACTCCTCCGTTACCTTCGCCGCCAATAACCGCGTTAACCTCTTTCATCTTGGTAACCACATTTACCTCACCTACAGCGGCAGCATAATAAGTACCACCGGCACGCTCGGTCACATCGCGAAGGGCACGGGTAGATGATAAATTAGAAACCGTATTGCCTTTGGTATGTTGTAACACATAATCGGCTACGGCTACCAGTGTATATTCTTCGCCAAACATGGTACCGTCTTCGCAAACAAAGCATAAACGGTCTACATCCGGGTCAACGGCAATGCCTAAATCGGCTCCGTTGGCTGTTACCTGAGTGGCCAAGTCTTTTAAATTTTCGGGCAGCGGCTCAGGGTTGTGCGGAAAATGACCATCAGGCTCGCAGTATAACTGGTGCACGGTTTTAATGCCGAGTGCTTTCAACAATGCCGGTACATAAATACCGCCGGTAGAATTTACTGCATCAACCACTACTTTAAAATCAGCCTGACGGATAGCTTCTGCATCCACCAAAGGCAGTGCTAAAATTTCGTCTATATGTTTTTGGAGATAAGTATCATCTACGGTTACCTTACCTAAGCTATCTACATCAGCATAATTAAAATCACTATTGTCGGCCATGGCCAACACTTCTTTACCATCGGCATCGGTAATAAACTCACCGGTGCTATTTAAAAGCTTAAGTGCATTCCATTGCTTAGGGTTATGGCTGGCCGTTAAGATAATACCACCTGCGGCTTGTTCAGCCGGTACGGCCACTTCTACGGTTGGGGTGGTTGATAAACCTAAATCAACCACATCAATACCCACACCCTGCAGGGTACCTATTACTAAGTTGTTTACCATAGCGCCCGACAAGCGCGCATCGCGGCCTACCACGATTTTAC
>CAJYSL010000118.1 GCA_913777515.1 uncultured Mucilaginibacter sp. | reverse complement strand
TATGGCCGTTCATCGGGCTTTTTCCTGTTAAATCACAAATTCTTGACATGACAAAACTTTTTAATGTGTCTTTTTCTAAAAGAGTTTGCAAATATCAGGAAATTAAGTCAATAAGTCAATACTGTTTGCAAATATTTTTTATTGGGCATCTGTATATCAAATCGTCACAGTAGCCGCAGTCAAAAATACTGCATGATGTGTAAAAATCCTATCATAGAGCTATAAACCCTTTATAGTAAAATCCTATCTTGCGAAACCAATTTTTATCTTGTTATGAAAATCACTTCATTTGAGCAGTATCAGCAAATATACCAGCAAAGTGTAACACAACCCGAGCAGTTCTGGAACGACGTAGCCGGCACTTTTCAGTGGCGCAAACCCTGGGATACTACACTGGAATGGAATTTTACCGACCCTGACATTAAATGGTTTAAAGGCGCCAAGCTTAATATTACCGAAAATTGTTTAGACCGCCACCTGGCCGAAAACGGCGACCGCCCGGCCATCATCTGGGAACCTAACGACCCGACCGAAGCACACCGCGTGCTTACCTATAAACAACTGCACGATAAAGTTTGCCAGTTTGCCAACGTTTTAAAAAATAATGGTTCTAAAAAAGGCGACCGTATATGTATATATATGCCTATGGTGCCTGAGCTGGCTATTGCTGTGCTGGCTTGTGCGCGTATTGGTGCTGTACACTCAGTTATTTTTGGTGGCTTCTCAGCGCAATCGATTGCCGACCGTATTCAGGATGCGCAATGTAATGTGGTGATTACGGCTGATGGTGGTTTCCGTGGCGCTAAAGATTTGCCGCTTAAATCGGTAATTGATGATGCGCTGGTACAATGCCCATCGGTAAAAAGGGTAATTGTATTAACTCGCAGCCGTACGGCCGTAAGTATGATTAAAGGCCGTGACGTATGGTGGGAAGACGAAATTAAAAAAGTAGAAACCCAAGGTAACCCTGATTGCCCGGCCGAAGAGATGGATGCTGAGGATATGTTATTTATCCTTTACACATCGGGTTCTACTGGTAAGCCTAAAGGAGTAGTGCATACCTGCGGCGGTTACATGGTATACACGGGTTACACTTTCGAAACTGCTTTTCAGTATCAGCAGGGCGAAGTATATTTTTGTACGGCTGATATTGGCTGGATTACCGGTCACTCCTATATTATTTACGGACCACTGTCGCAAGGCGCAACGGCGTTGATGTTTGAGGGCGTGCCTACCTGGCCTGATGCCGGCCGTTTATGGGAGATTGTACAGAAGTTTAAAGTAAACATTCTTTATACCGCACCTACAGCCATCCGTTCGCTGATGAGCTTTGGTACTGACATCGTTAAAAAATATGACCTGAGCTCGTTGACTAAATTGGGTTCGGTAGGGGAGCCTTTGAACGAGGAAGCCTGGCACTGGTTTGACGAGCAGATTGGCCATGGTAAATGCCCTATTGTAGATACCTGGTGGCAAACCGAAACCGGTGGTTTCATGATATCGCCGGTAGCCAACGTTACACCGCTTAAGCCTGGTTATGCCAGCTTGCCTTTGCCGGGCATCCAGCCCATTTTGGTTGACGAAAACGGAAAAGAGATTGAAGGCAATGGTGTAAGCGGTAACTTATGTATCAAGTTTCCGTGGCCGGGTATGCTGCGCACTACTTACGGCGACCACGAACGTTGCCGCCAAACTTACTTTTCGACTTATGCTAACCTGTACTTTACCGGCGATGGTTGTTTGCGCGACGAGGACGGCTATTACCGTATTACCGGCCGGGTTGATGACGTGTTAAATGTATCGGGCCACCGTATCGGTACTGCCGAGGTTGAAAATGCCATCAATATGCATTCCAGCGTGGTAGAATCAGCGGTGGTGGGTTATCCGCACGATATTAAAGGGCAGGGAGTTTATGCGTTTGTGATTAGTCCGGGACGCCATGAAGAAGACGACCTGACCCGCAAGGATATATTGATGACGGTAAGCCGTATTATAGGCCCTATTGCCAAGCCCGATAAAATACAGTTTGTAAGCGGTTTGCCTAAAACCCGTTCGGGCAAAATTATGCGCCGCATACTGCGTAAAATTGCCGAAGGCGATACTGCTAACCTGGGCGACACCAGTACATTGCTTGACCCGGGCGTTGTAGACGAGATTAAAGCAGGCGCGTTGTAAGCCTCCGACTTAGCTTACTTACTCATATACTTTCAGCGGCTGTTGTTTACCTGACCTATCATATAAACAACAGCCGTTTTGCATTAGTGAAAGCCGCACATTCCATTCATGCGGTGATTTGCCCGCGTCCCGTCATCGTGCAAGCAAAAAAATTCTATCTTTGACCGATTATTCTGAATAATGAAAATTTCGTATAACTGGCTTAAAGAGTTTATAAAAACTGATAAGTCGCCCGAAGATATATCGCAAATATTAACCGGCATCGGTCTTGAGGTGGAGAGCCTGGAAAAAGTACAAGCCGTACCCGGCGGACTGGAAGGCCTGGTGATTGGTTATGTGAAAGATGCACAACAGCATCCTAATGCCGACCGCCTGCGCGTAACTAAAGTTGATGTTGGCGGTGCCGAAGATTTGCAGATTGTTTGTGGTGCGCCCAATGTAGCTGCCGGTCAAAAAGTGGTAGTAGCCACCGTGGGTACAACCGTACACCCTAATCAGGGTGAGCCATTTAAAATCAACAAATCGAAAATAAGGGGCGAGGTTTCTGAAGGTATGATTTGTGCCGAAGATGAGATTGGCCTGGGCGAATCGCATTCAGGTATTATGGTACTGGATGCTGATGCCGAGGTAGGTACACCTGCCAAAACTTATTTTAAGCTAAATGATGATTACCTGTTCGAGATTGGCTTAACACCCAACCGCGCTGATGCTGCCTCGCATTTGGGTACTGCACGCGACATTGCCGCCTTTTTAAAAACCGAAATCAGCAGACCGGATGTTTCTGCTTTCAAGGTAGACAACACCAGCCGTACTATCCCGGTTACCGTAGAAGCAGAGGCGGCTTGTCCGCGTTATGCCAGCTTAACCATCAGCGGCGTAACGGTACAAGATTCGCCGCAATGGTTAAAAGAGCGTTTGGCTGTAATTGGCGTGCGCAGTATCAATAACGTTGTGGATGTAACCAACTATGTTTTGCACGAGTTGGGGCAGCCCTTGCATGCCTTTGATGCGGATGCAATTGCCGGTAACCAGGTGCTGGTAAAAACTTACGCTCAGGATACCGCTTTTGTTACCCTGGACGATGTTGAACGTAAATTATCTGCCGATGATTTGATGATTGGCAACGCCGAAGGCCCGATGTGTATTGCAGGGGTGTTTGGCGGCGCAGGTTCGGGTGTAAAAGAATCTACAACCAATGTGTTTTTAGAAAGCGCTTACTTTAACCCAGTATCGGTACGTAAAACTTCTAAACGCCATGGCTTAAAAACAGATGCTTCTTTCCGTTTCGAACGGGGTGTCGACCCTAATATTACCGTCTATGCCTTAAAGCGCGCCGCGCTTTTAATTCAGGAGGTTGCCGGTGGTGTGGTTTCTTCTGAGATATCTGACATTTATCCTTCGCCGGTGCAGTCATTCAGCGTAGAGGTTGCTTACCGTAACATCGACCGCTTAATTGGTAAAGCCATTGGGCAGGATAATGTTAAAGCTATCATCAAGGCGCTGGATATTGAAATAGTTAATGAGAGTGCCGAAGGTTTGTCATTATTGGTGCCGCCTTACCGTGTGGATGTAACCCGCGAGGTTGATGTGATTGAAGAGGTGCTGCGTATTTACGGTTATAATAATATAGAAATCCCAACACAGATACGCGCTTCTTTAAATAACTCTGCCCGTCCCGAAAAAGATACCGTACAAAATACCATTGCCGATTTATTAAGCAGTAATGGTTTCAACGAAATACTGTCTAACTCATTAACCAGTTCGTCGTACGCTGATAGTCTGGACAACGCGGTGAAGCTACTTAACCCATTGAGCAGCGATTTGGACATTATGCGCCAAACATTGCTGTATTCGGGTTTAGAGGCTATCGCTTACAACCAAAACCGCCGTCAGGCCGATTTAAAGTTTTACGAGTTTGGTAAAGCTTATTTCTTTGAGGATGGCAAATACACCGAAAGCCAGCGCCTGGCAGTGTTCATTACCGGTGCCTCGGCACAAGAGCAATGGAACCACAAATCCACGCCGGTATCTTTCTATCATTTAAAGGCTTTGGTGGATGGTTTATTGTCGCGTTTAGGTATTACTGATTACACGATCGACGAGGTAACTACATCAGAACTGAAATACGGGTTACAATATAATAATTTTAAGGGCGGTAAAACACTGGTTAAGTTTGGTTCGGTGCTTCCGGCTGCGCTTAAAAAGGCGGGCGTAGAAAAAGAAGTATTTTATGCCGACTTTAATTTTGACACCTTGCTGAGCCTGGTGCGCAAGAATAAAGTGGTGTACAAAGAAATTTCCAAGTTCCCATCGGTACGCCGCGATTTATCAATGCTGGTAGATACCAAAGTAACCTTTGGGCAGTTAAAACAAATTGCGCATAAAACCGAGCGTAAGTTGCTGACTGACGTCAACGTGTTTGATATTTACCAGGGTGATAAGCTGCCGGCAGGTAAAAAATCATACGCCCTGAGCTTTATATTACAGGATGAGGAAAAAACATTAACTGATAAGGCAATTGATGCTATTATGCAAAAACTTATCTATAATTTTGGAAAAGAGGCAGGAGCCGAGATAAGAAAGTAATGAACGGTTG
>CAJYSL010000117.1 GCA_913777515.1 uncultured Mucilaginibacter sp. | reverse complement strand
TCCTATTTATTATCTGTAATAATTTGACGGAAGTACACTGAAGTATCTACAGGCTTTTCGCCTGTCACGCAGTTACTAAAAGTTGCAGTTAGCTGCTGGTTTTAGATTTTCTTTAGCAGTTGTGAGTATAGCTTTTGAGCCTTTGATAGTGATTTTCCAAATGGTATCGTAGTCGCTGCCCGGCCAGTTTAACGATTTGGTTTTTGCACCTAATGCAGCTGCAATATCTGCAATGTTGTTATGTTCCCAAATCACCAGCACGGTGCCCGAGCGTTTGAGTATATTTTTGGCCAGCGCTGACGTTTGGTCTACATCGTATTTGCTGTTTACAGTCAGGTTATATTTAACAGCCAACGGCCAGATGGTTTGCATCATGCGGCCGCTTTTAGTGGTCTTACCTACCGAGGGTGCCGGCACGTATGCATAGTCGGGTACACCAAACTGCGTTACCAATACGCCCGGCAACTGCATGGCCCGGTTTAGACCCTGGCAAGACAGATTATCGCCTTTATCCGGCTTTTCCGCATGCCGGATGATTATAACATTAAGTGGCTTTTGAGCATTAGCTGCATTTAAAAAGATAAATTGCGCGAACACAGTGACCAATGCTAACAGCGACTTAAATAATTTCATGGTATGCGAATGTAATTGAATTTGATATAGAAGTATTGGTGAGGTTTTTTAGTTTTATTGTTCATCAAATTTGTTAAGTTCCTGGATGCACAAGTTGTTTAGAAGATGACACTCACTGTTGTTTACGCTAGATTTTTACTGTTTATAAAGCAGCTATTACACTTTTAAATCCTTGCATTTTAAGTTAGAATTCACAACTTCGAAGATATTTTAAAGTATCAATCATCCATTATATGAAGCTGCTCCCAAATACGAATATTCAAAAGGCAAAGTGGCTCCTTAAATTAGTAATCGCAGCGATAGCAATGACTGCAAGTTCCTGCTCTGCTGTTTTAAATAGCTCAAAAATTAATGCTTTGCGTACCGACTACTGCGCACCAAGCCTCAAATACCAGGATGATACGACTGCATCAGACATCACCTTCAAAAGTATTTTAGTAGCAGGCAAGCTTGATGCCCACGATTACACCCTGGCAATGCACATTGGACTAGTTCCGCTACTCAATCAGTATCTTACTAATGGAAACGCGCAGGAAAAACTGAGCCTAAAGCAAAAAATAACGGAAAGAATATTGCTGTTTAATACCGAAGTGGAAGCCGTAGTAGCCGAGCTGGACTGCAACGGCGAACGTTACGACCAATTAGCACATTTTTTAGAGGACCGAAATCAAAAGGTAAACACCCGCTTAACGGTGGCCTCTATTGTTACCGGCGCAGCCCTGGCCATATCTACCTCCATCGTTAACAATGATAAAGTAAACAAAGGCATTAACATAAGCGGCGGCGTGGTGGGTGCAGCTTTAGGCTTTATGGTACTTAATCCCAAAGGCAAAAAAGTACAGTTACAAACCCGCCGAAGTCTGCTCAACAATGTGTGGAAAGAAACAAACAACGACCGTGCCTTTCCGCCTGCGCTTTGGCGGGTACTTAATGAAAAGTCTTTCAGCAACGAAGGCAAACAATCACTTATTCAGACACTCAAAAAGCGATGGCTAACTTTTGTTTTCGACGATAAACTTACTAAACAAGACGAACAACGTTTTTTTGGTATAAACGGCTACTTTTCGGAAGAAGATATACAGCACCTAGCCGACATGCATAACCAGTTACAGGCCAGCGTGCGTACCATTCAGCAAGATATGCGCAGCCTCATCGCTACAATCAACCGGCTGTAAAAAGCCGTTCACTCACCTATTGGCTACCGGCAAAATCAGCAGCCCCTCCTCCTCGTCGCCTAAAGCCTCATATTGCCCGGCGAGGTAAAAACAACCGGCCAGGGCAGCCGTTAAGGCATCTATTTCATCGTGACTTGCCTTCAAATAATCTCCCTGAATACCTAAATCCATAAGTCCCCGCACTAAATCGGCGAGACTTTTTTGCTTACGGGGAAGTCCCAAAATATCCTGCGTACCACCCGGAAAACATTCAATCACCTCAAAACCCTGTGCCCTGAACTCCTGAGCCAGCAACATACCCCGCAAAGTTAATTGCTGCATGCTGCGGATTAGCGTGGGATAAGAGCGCATACCGCGTTTAAGCATTTGCCGCTCACACAACCGGGAGATACCATAGATGTATCGGCCAGGGTCGTCATCATAAACAGAAATCCGGCCCTTAGGCAACGACAATGGCGAATCAAGCGCAATGACGGCTGGTTTGGCCGCGATAGTGTGAGCAATGAGCTCGGCGTTAGTTTTAATGCGCCGGGTTTGAACCGTCCCATCTTGCAACACCGCCCAACCCGATGCCTTTTTTTCCGAACCGGTAAGGTCGATACCCACTACGGAAGCAGAGTTATTTAAGATAGTAGTTAACGAAGATTGAGTTGATGACATTGTACTATTCTAAAAGCCGGACAATGCCTGATCAATCAAGGTTATACGTTCGTTTACAGTGGTATCACCAGTTATTTCAAGAACAGGGCATTCTAATGTGCTTAACCAGTGGCGATGAATCTGAAGACTGCGCCCGGTGAAAGTACTGTCATCATAACTCGTAGCCCAGGTCAAAAACTGCTGATACAGTTCTGCCCGTTCCGGGTTGTCAAAAATGGCAGTACCATAACGTTCAACTTCCCTATTCTTTAAACGTTGTAGCCGGATGGCTGGCGGCAAGTATAAAAATACGACTAAATCAAAATACGTTTGCCATTCCGGTCCCCAGCTCACGAGCGAACCGCCAACAATCACATCAGTGTGCGGTTGCAAATCTGTCTTCAATAACTGGTTTCGCTCTTCGGGCGTTCGCCGTTGGGTAAACGGAACATCGGCAGGCAACCAAAAGTAATAGTCGGTATCAAAATAAGGATATTTCCAGCGCACGGATAATGCCTGCCCCAGTGTTGTGGACCCGGCGCAGGATGCGCCCATGATATGAATTTTCATCGGAAAGAAATTACTTACAAACTTGCGATTTCGTTCAAATTATGTCCGTCCTTAATTAAAGATCACCAATTTTGAAATGCTCTTTGACCACTAAAGGTATATTGTTTAAAGTTGGCCTGCTTAATATAAACGCTAACAAATCTTGCTCATTGTTTATCAACTGCATCGACAACACAACATCTCTGATAACGTACTTCTCTAATTCATACAAACGCACATCGGGAATAATATCTGTTGTTAAATCGAGTAAGTCAGTAATATATGTCTGTTCTGTTTTACTGATGGCTCCTAATCTAAATGAAACATGTTCTGTTGTAGTTAATTGCAATCCATTAACGATGTATCCGTAGTTAACATAGTATTGATTTCCATAATTTGACTTTTGTAAAGTGACCTTTTTGCAAAGATCGCCATTATCTAAAGTCCAGTTGTTTCCCTTTTTGCTGAACCCGCTAGATGCCAGTATATTGTTTAATAGCTTAACTAAATTCTGCTTGTCCAAAAATTATAAAGTTTTTCTCGAAGATATTGGTTACACAAATATTAATTCAATCACATCGCTCCACGCAATAGTTGTTTGATTACTCATTACTCTCTGTTGCATCTTTCACATCCGCTGGCTCCCAAAGCTCGATGATGTTACCTTCGGGGTCCATGATATGCACAAACTTACCGTAATCATATTCGGCTACTTCATCAACTATGGTTACCCCTTCTTTCTTCAACTCGTCCAACAAAGTAGCTAAATTTTCCACCCGGTAATTAATCATAAAAGATTTATGCGAAGGGTTGAAATACTGAGTATCCTGCGGAAAAGTACACCAAGAGGTTGAAGCTTTTTGAGACGAATTTTCCGCATCGCGCCACTCAAAGGTGGTGCCATAATCACTGGTAGGCAGGCCAAGATTTTTGGCGTACCACTCGTTCATCGCTTTGGGGTCCTGGCTTTTAAAAAATATGCCGCCAATGCCGGTAACTTTTTTCATGTTTAAGGGTTTAGTTGTTTTTAAGATTTAGTGTATTGCAAGCGGTTACAATCGCTCGGGTAATTTCGCAGGTTTGTTGCACATTTCCAAGTCGCATTTTAGTATTCAATGTTTAATAAACTAAGTATTTTATTGAACGATGCCTCATTCGTATTCAAACAATAAATATTAACACGAATGAGATTTTACTTGATAAAGTGCATTAAGTTTCGCAACATTAAACCGTCAATCCGCTTTATAAAGCTTTCAACATGCCATCACCCAAAGGTTTATCTGCCGATACCATAAGAGCACTCGAAACAGTGCCGGACCCTTACCTCATATTATCGCCCAATTTCTACATCATTACTGCCAGCGAACAGTTTTTACAAGCAGCCGGCACAACACGCGAAGCAATCAAAGGCAAATACATTTTTGATGCATTTCCGGACAATCCGTCTATAGCAGAGGCTGATGGTGTGCAAAACATTGCGGCCTCATTGCAGGAGGTCATCCGCACTCGAAAACCTCATCAAATGCCGATACAACGATATGATGTACCGGATACCGAACAGCCTGGTAAATTCATCACCCGTTACTGGGACCCTAGCCATACACCTGTTTTAGACGATAACGGCGAAATCCTGTACATTATTCAAAAAGCCAACAACGTAACCGAAAAAGTGCAGATAGAAGCTGCACTCGCCCAAAGCCAAGCCCAAGAACAAAAAACCCTGGCACAAATTGAAGCCTTAAACTACGAACTGGCCGGTAGCAACGCCGAGTTAAAAGAATCTCGCGAGGCATTGCTGGGACTGTATTTGGACTCGGAACAGCGAGTTGACGAACGCACTCACGAGTTGGCCGACAGCCAAGAAAAGTACAAATCATTGATTGCTTTAAGCCCTGTACCCAAAAAGGTGCTGACTGGCGAAAACCTTGTTTTGGAGACAGTTAACGATGCTATGCTAAACTTACTTAGTAAAAGCAGCGATATTATCGGCAAACCTATCTTAGAGACATTTCCGGAGTTTAACGGCCACCCGATTATTGAGGCCTGCCGCCATGTATACCGGACTGGTAAGTCTTTTAAAAGTAACGAGGTTTATTTGAGCTTTAACCGCGATGGACGCATTGAAGATTGCTACCTGAATATTAGCTGCAGGGCTATTTACGAGAATAAAAAAATTGTCGGCGTACTAAGTACAGCTATCGATGTAACCGAGCAGGTAAAAGGCCGTTTGGCACTGCAGCAAAGCGAATTACGTTTTCGCCAGGCGCTCGAGTCGGGCGACATGGGTGCTTGGAGCATCAACATTGAAACGATGAAGCTTACCGTGTCTGATATTGGCCGGAAGATATTTGGATTTCATCCCACTGATGAATTAACCGTAGAGAATAGTGTAGCTGCCATGGAGCCGGAGTACCGTCAGCCGTTAATCAATAACCTCAGCAATGCCATCGAAAAACATCAGCCCAGTGATGTAGAATATCCTATTACACACCTGCAAACCGGCGAGCGCCGCTGGATACGTGCAACAGGTAAACTATTTTACGACTCAACAGGTAAAGCGGTTGAATACTCTGGCATGATGAGCGATGTTACCGAGCGTAAGCTAAACGATCAGCGCAAAAATGATTTTATTGGTATGGCCAGCCACGAACTTAAAACGCCGCTTACCTCCCTCAATGCGTACCTACAGATGCTGCAGGGCAAAGCTTTAAAAGCTCAGGATACTTTTAC
>CAJYSL010000116.1 GCA_913777515.1 uncultured Mucilaginibacter sp. | reverse complement strand
ACGAGAGCATGACAGTGTTTGATACCATAGACCAGATTCCATTATCTGATAATACACTTAAAATCCGTGACCTGTTAGGTGCGTTTATGTTTAGCGGCGATGACACCACCAAAAAGGTAAAAGTATTGTCGGGAGGTGAGAAAACCCGTTTGGCGATGATTAAACTGTTGCTGGAACCGGTAAACCTGCTGATACTGGATGAGCCCACCAACCACCTGGACATGAAAACCAAAGACATTATTAAAGATGCGCTGAAAGATTTTGATGGCACGTTAATCCTGGTATCTCACGACCGCGACTTTTTGGATGGCTTAGTAACCAAGGTATTCGAATTTGGCAACAAACGTGTTCGCGAACATTTTGAAGACATCAAAGGCTTTTTGGCTTACAAAAAAATGAACAGCCTGAAAGAGATTGAGCAAAGCTAATCGGCTCATTATCATAATAAAATTACCGCATAAATGCCGGTTGATTGATGCCGGCATACGCTAACCCCACCTGATGATAAATTAAGAAAAGTCATTTGTCAGGTGGGGTTTTAATATATGTTGCTATTGACTGGAAACTCCCTCCTATTTCTCATTACAACGACCCGCCATGCACCATTACCGAATCATCTACAATAGTTTGCACAAAGGGGGTTCCGGCAATGCAGGTCATCATACGGCTAAAGGCCAGCTTGCCTAACTTGAATCCGCTGGTTTCGGCATAAGTTATTTCAGGATAATACAGCTGCGTTATAAAGCCGTCGCTGATGGCTACAATGCCCAAAGTTTCGGGTACGGCTACTTTCAGAGTCTGCACCGTTTTCATCACGCCCATCAATATTTCATCACTCATACAAAAAACGGCATCTGGCTGGTTCTTTTGGTTCATCGCTTTGTTAAGACAGGCCGCGGCATCGGGCGAATTATGTGCGTAAGCCAAGGTATAATTCTTTTTTGCCTTAGCTGACAGCATAGCCTCTTCAAAAGCATTCAACCTGATTTGGGTAATAGATAAACTCGGGTTGCCAAATATGGCCAGCACCCGTTTTTTATTTTTGCTCAATAGCAATTCGGCCGCCAACTGGGTAGCGCGTACGTCGGCCGTACAAACTTTGTTGCAGGCCGCATAAGCCGGTACCTTATCAAAAAAGATGGTGGGGATATTAAGCTTGTCTAACTTCAACACTTCACTGATATCTTCTGTCGCCGAGGTAACCGACAAAAAAATGCCGGACATCCGGGCATTCTTACATTTCCTGATGTTTTCCAGTTCGATAGCCGGGTCGTCGCCCGATTGTAATATCACCAGCGAGTAACCGTACCTGCGCGCCTCTTCTTCCAACGAACCTATAAACGATTGGTAAAACGAATTGGATATGGAAGGCATAATTACACCAAACTCCTTACTGTTATTGGTGCGCAGGCTAATGGCATAAGCATTAGGAATATAATCGAGCGTGCCGGCCAGTTCCTGCACCTTGCGGCGCGTTTCGGCCGAAATATCTGGGTGATTCTTTAAAGCCCTCGAAACAGTAGCAATACTCATGTTGAGCATTTCAGCTATCTTCTTTAAGGTAACGGTAGGTTTCATGGTTTAAATTGGTACGGCAATATAGCAACTTTTCAACAACAAACGTTTCCGCAAACATTTGCGAAAACGTTTGCACCAAGTTAAGCTAAAAAACCGCTAATAACTATACTTCAGCCGCTTAGCTTTACAGTACCAATTAAGCAAAACCTATATTCATGAAAAAACCGATACTGTTAATCTGCATACTATTGTGTGCAGTTAAAATGTTTGCACAAGACAACAAATCGTTAAAAGGCAAGGTAACCGACAAAAACAACGAACCGTTGGTGGGCGCTACCGTACAATGCCTTACCGTACCACGCAGTGCCGCAACCGACGTTACCGGTACCTTTACCCTCAACAACCTACCGTCAAAAAGTATTAAAATACGGGTAAGCTACACCGGCTTTGCAGCAGTTGAAAGAACGGTTGATTTAAGCGCAGGCAGTGTTGATACTGTTAACATTGTACTCAACGGCGGCGATGCCATGGCCCTTACCGAGGTTGTAGTTACTGCGGTAAACAACCAGGCCAGCCGATTAAACACCAGCTTATCGGTAAGCAGTGTCAAGCTCACCGATATTGCCAAAGCAGCCCCACGCACCACCGCCGAAATTTTTAAGTCGATACCGGGTATACGTGCCGAAGCATCAGGTGGTGACGGTAATACCAACATTACCGTGCGTGGTGTGCCGCTTTCATCAGGCGGTTCCAAGTATCTGCAGCTTCAGGAAGACGGCTTACCCGTATTGCAATTTGGAGATATCTCGTTTGGTACGGCCGACATCTTTTTACGTGCCGACCAAAACATCAACCGTATCGAAGCTATCCGTGGTGGTTCGGCATCTACGCTGGCTACCAACTCGCCCGCCGGTATCATTAACTTTTTGAGCAAAACAGGTAACGTCGAAGGCGGAAGCCTGTCTACCACCGCAGGTGTAGATTATCAAAACTTCCGGACCGATTTTGATTACGGCGCTCCTATAGGCAACGGGTTGAGCTTCCATGTAGGCGGCTTTTACCGTCAGGGCGAGGGTCCGCGTACTGCCGGCTTTCAGGCCAACAACGGCGGGCAGTTTAAGGCCAACCTTACCAAGCAGTTCAGCAACGGCTATGCCCGTGTATACCTGAAATTTTTGGATGACCGCGCTGCTGCTTACCTGCCAATGCCGGTATCGGTAACCGGAACCAACAGCTCTCCCGAGTATAGTTCGTTGAGCGGTTTCGATATTAAACACGGCGCTTTACAAACTCCTTACTTATTGCAAACCCAGGGATTGGGCTCAAATGGCAACTCTTACGTAAGCGATGTACGTAATGGCATGCATCCGGTTTCAAAATCAATCGGCGCTGAATTACAGTTTGATTTAGGCAATAACTGGACTATTGAAGACCGTGGCCGCGCATCATTCAATAATGGTCAGTTTATTGCGCCTTTCCCCGCTGCCGCAGGTTCATTAAGTGCCATGCTTACCCAAATTGCATCGGCTACCGGTCGTAATCTTACCGGCGCTACTGTAACCAGTGCCGTTACCGGGCAAGCTTATAACGGACAGGCCATGATTATTCATATGTTTGATGCCAAACTGAACAACTTCAATAATTTTATCAATGATTTTAAGCTGAAGAAAAAGATTGATAACGTTAACCTTACCGCAGGCTACTACAAATCGAGCCAGAATATCAACATGGACTGGCAGTTCAACTCTTACCTCACCAGTCTGGAGGGTAAAAATGCCCAGCCGCTAAATATCACCACCGGTACTACCTCGCAAACCACCAATGGCTTATTTGCCTACGGCGTACCGGTGTGGGGTAACTTACACCGTAACTATAACACCAGCTACGATATATCTGCACCTTACGCAGGCATTAACGTTGATTTAAATAAAAAACTAAACATTGATGGTAGCATCCGGTATGATATGGGACGTGTGCGCGGCAACTACTCGGGCAATGCACAACGTAGCTTTGATGTAAACAACGATGGCGTGATAGGCGCCAATGAGCAAAGCGTATCGGCTATCAATTATGCAACTGCCAAGCCGGTAAATTACAACTACAGCTATTTATCATACTCTGTAGGTTTAAACTACCTACTTGATGCCTCATCAGCTCTATTTGCCCGCTACAGCTCAGGCGCATCCGCCCAGGCCGACCGTATTTTATTCACCCCTACTATTTTTGCTGATGGCAGCGCTGCCGGTAAATACAACCGCATTAACCAGGGTGAGTTAGGTTACAAATACAAATATAACCGCGGTGGCTTGTTCCTGACCGGCTTTTACGCCCATACCGACGAGGCAGGCGAGTTTGAGGTTACTACACAACGCATCATCCAAAACAGCTACCGCTCGTTTGGTGCCGAGTTAGAAGGCGTAGCCAACCTAACCAGCTATTTTGATTTACGCGGTAACATTACTTACACTCACGCACGCATTGTGGCCGGCGTTTATAAAGGCAACAAGCCACGCCGCCAGGCCGACTTTATTTACAGCTTAACGCCTACCTTTAACGTACGCAAATTCTCATTAGGTGCCAGCATTTTGGGTACCACCAGTTCGTTTACCCAGGATGTTAACTCGCTTAAGTTGCCTGCTTACGTATATGTAAATCCGTTCATCATGTACCAGGTTAACAAACGCTGGTCGGCTTCTGTAAACGGTAACAACATATTTAATGTAATGGGCTTTACCGAGGCTGAGGATGGCACTATTGTAAACAACCAAAGCAATATTGTGCGGGCACGTTCTATCACCGGCCGTACTATATCGGCAACGGTTGCATTCAACTTCTAAAAATCATTACATAGGCGGTTAGCTATTCAGCAGCAACCGGCTATATCTTTTTTTGACTATTAAACAGGTAATTTTAACCATGGATAAGTACCAGTTAAGTGACGAGGCTACCAACGTGATACGCAGGGCGGTGCAAAATGGTGTATTACTGGCATCGGCAGATGCCCCTGATAATTATACCCATGTTTGGGCCAGGGATAGTGTAGTTACCGGGCTTGCCATTTTAACTAATGGCATAGACGAGTTGCAGGATTCCTTCCGTAATTCTTTAAAGGTATTACAGTCGGCTGCCAATGCACACGGACAGATACCCTCAAACGTTGCTATCAATACTGCTTACCGGCCTGCCAGGATAAGCTTTGGCGGCACTGCCGGCCGTACAGATGCCAGCTTTTGGTGGATTGTAGGTGCTGTAAGTTATTTACAGCACTATCCCGACAGCACCTTTGCAGCCGAAGTGAAAATGCAGTCTGCCAAGGTTTTTGACCTGGCCGACGCTTGGGAATTTAACGGTAAACACCTGATGTACGTGCCCATGAGCGGCAACTGGGCAGATGAATATATTACTCACGGCTACGTGCTGTACGACCAGCTATTACGTTACTGGGCTCTCAGCCTGGCTGGTGGCTTGTTTGACGAGCCCTTGTGGACAGACAAAGCCGCAACGGTTAAATCGGCCATTAAACAACACTATCTGTTTGAGCAACCGCTTACTGGTAGTTTATATACACATGCGCAGCAACAGGCCATATCCGGTTACCGACTGGACCGCAACTTTATTGCCTCCTTTTCGCCGGGCGACCGTGTGGAGCGGTTTGATGGCTGGAGTATCGGGTTGCTGCTGATGCTAAATATCCCATCGGCCGAAAGCCGTGACCTGCTGGCCATCCAATTGCAGCAAACACTGCAACAATACGGTAACAAAGGCATACCGGCTTTTTGGCCGGAAATTGGTTTAGATGACCCGGCCTTTGAGCAGTTGCAGAACAATCACAGCTTTAATTTTAAAAACAGGCCGGGCCATTTTCATAATGGCGGTATATGGCCGGTGGTTAATGGTTTTATTGCTGCCGGCTTGATTGTGGCCGGGCAAAAACAGCTGGCCGAGCAAATCAGCAACAGCATTACGACTAACCTACAAAAGTCAAAATCGCAACACCCTTTTGCAGAATACTACGCCATGCATGGCGGTGAAGCCGGTGGCGTTAAAAACCTTTGTTTCAGCGCCTCGGGTTATTTATTGGCAAAGGCTGCGCTGAGCAGTGAGCAGCCTTTGCTACAGATATTACCGCCCCCTGTAGTTAAACACATCATTACCCATCACCGGTTTAACAACTGCGCCGAAAGTATTTTAAGTCAGTTAACGTTACCTACGCAAAATGTTTTAGCCATCAGCGTTGCCGGGCAGTCGGGATGCGGAAAAACCACCTTGAGTACAGCGTTGCAAAAAACACTTGAAGCCCGCGGATTAAAAAGCATATTGCTGCATCAGGATGATTATTTTAAGCTACCGCCGCGCCAGAACCATGAAGCCCGCATGGCCGATTTTAATCACATAGGGTACCAGGAGGTAGATGCCGAACGACTGGAAAACGACATCGACACCATCAAATCAAAGCAGGTTAATGAGCTCCATATACCGCACATGAACTGGCTTACTGATGAACGTGAATTTAAAACCATTGACGTTGCAGGTGCCAATGTTGTTATTGTGGAAGGTACTTATACTTCGATGCTAAACAACATAGATTTTCGTATCTTCATCAACACCGATTATAAGCAAACCCGCGAAAACAGACTGGAACGTAGCCGCGAAACCATTGATGAGTTTATTGAAAGCGTATTACAGAAAGAAAGAGGTTTGATTAGCGCCCACGAGCCCTTAGCTAACCTTATTGTGGACAGTAGTTTAGCGTGTTTAAATCAGGCAGCCCTTTAACGGCTGTTTAAATCTAATTCAAATGAAAATCGGGAAGATTAAACTCTCTTTCTGGCAAATCATAAACATGAACTTCGGGTTCCTGGGTTTGCAATATAGCTTTGGCCTGCAACAGGCTAACATGAGCCCCATTTACTCGTACCTGGGTGCCGAAGAAAAAAACCTCCCCTACTTATGGTTGGCCGGTCCTATTACCGGACTGATTTTACAGCCTATCATAGGCGCCATGAGCGATAAAACGGTTACCCGTTGGGGCCGCCGTACACCCTACTTTTTAGTAGGTGCCATATTTTGTAGTTTGTGCCTTTTATTAATGCCTTACAGCTCCTCGGTATGGATGGCCGCCAGTATTTTGTGGATTTTAGATGCCGCTAACAATATCACTCAGGAGCCTTACCGGGCTTTTGTAAGCGATAAGCTTCCCGAAGAACAGCATTCAGCAGGATTTTTAACGCAAAGCGCTTTTACGGGTTTGGGGCAAACGCTATCTTACCTTACGCCCACCCTGCTCATTTATTTCGGCGTAAACAAATTTGCGGTTAACTCTCATCACATACCGGTAACCACTATTATTGCTTTCGGTATAGGTGCGATTATCTCTATCAGCTCTATTTTATGGACGCTGAAAACTACCAAAGAGAACCCGTTGCCACCCGAAGAGTTGACTGCCCTGCAACAATCGTCCAAAGGCGTAGCTGCCATATTTGCTGATATATTTTCGGCAGTTAAAACTATGCCGGCTACCATGAAACAGATGATACCCATGATGTTTTTAAGCTGGTACGCCATGTTTATTTACTGGATATACATTGCCAAATGTTTATCTCATACGGTATTTAACAGCAGCCAGGCATCAGCCTTCAGGCAGTCTGATATATTGGCCGGGCAAATAGGCGCTTACTACAATTTTATTGCTTTTATATCAGCCTTCTTACTAGTAAAACTAGCCAAAATGTTAGGGCCTAAACTGGTGCATAGCTGCTGCCTGATTGCCGCCGGTATAGGATTATTTGCCATGGGCTATGTACAGCATGAGGCGGGCGTTTTTATTGCGGTAACCGGCTTGGGTTTATGCTGGGCCAGTATGATGGGCAACCCCTACGTAATACTGGCAGGCAGCATACCGCCCGAGCGTACCGGAATTTACATGGGCATATTTAACATGTTTATTGTGATACCCATGCTGCTGCAAAATGTTACCATGCCGCTTTATTATGAGTCGTGGCTGGGAGGAAATCCGGTCAATGCCATTAAGCTGGCGGGTGCAATGCTGGTACTGGCGGCACTGGCTACCTTCTTGATTAAAACTCGTAAGGCCGAAAAGCTTTATTAGCCACTAAGCATTTTGATAACAATAAGGCCTTCGCATTTGCGTAACAGTAAATGAGAAGGCTTTGTTGCTTTTGTAGCTACACCACGAAGTCCGCTTTTTTAACTGAAATCAAACCACCGTTATTGGTTCTTTATCATCTGTAATAATTGGTTTTCGGTGATGGGCTGGTTAGGATTAAACTTTGCGCTACCTGCATACTGTAACAAACTACTTTTAAGTTGCCGGGCTGCCGGGCGATGGGCTAAATCGTGATGCATGTCCATAGTGCATAGCAAGAGCTTGCCTTTGCCCATGCTAAATTCTGTTAAAACCGCGAGGTTACGATTGCGGAAAAAATTATCAATTACCCGTACAATGGGAGTAGGTTGAGCGTTTAAATCGTCCAGTACTACCGAACGCGAATTAGTCACTAAATCCCACCATTGCCAGTTACTGTAGGTTTCGGTCGGGAAATTGGCTAGGGCCGGGTGCTGGTCATCAATCAACAACCCCATGCTGCCTGGCTGGTCCGGAAAATGTACCGGGCTCCAGAAAACCGGCGCAAATCGCCCGTCGATACCTTTAATGGCAGAGGTATCCGGATTGAAAACCACTTTATGACCTTGTTTGAGCAGCGTTAAAGCACTGTCGGCCGAGGTAGTAAAAACTGCACCTGCCAAAATAACCGGCTTAGTTTCCGGGTAAATCCAAATCTTCCACTCGTTGCGCTGCTTTCCGTTTTTGAGAAAAAGAGAAACGGTTAACTCTTCAGCTTGCTTAATAGTGTTTAACGGGATGTTAATGCTACCCAAAGTCTGACTGTTCCCGATGGGTAAAAGCTTAGTGCCCATATTTCCCTGAAACAGCACATTCATATCTCGCGTAGCAACGGTCCAGCTAACTTCATCATTGATAGCTTTACTGCTATAGTTGGCCACTTCTGCTGATGCCGTGAACGTTTCGTTACCGGTATAAGCTGCTTTATCAAAACGCAGCAACGGCACCACCGGGCTGCAAAACTGCCTGAATGTTTCTGGAGCGATGATTCCTTTGGTTTCCCAAAAAGCATTTAAGATACCTACCAGCGCGGTGCCCTGCCCCGGAAAATCGTGCAGGTCGAGCAACTGAAAACCGCTTATGCCCTGCGTTTTGAGCGCCCGCTCAATTTCTTCCTTATACAGGTTAGCCGACAAAATACCGCTATTTTTTAAATACGGCGCTGCCAGGTTCAGCATATTTTTCTTTCTCAAATCATTGTGTACCGCATTAAAATTGGCAGGCTCCAATACCCCCTTATAGCGGGCAATTTCTTTTAAATCGGGGTAAACAGAGTATTGCCCAACTTCGTGTATAATTAAGGGCACCGTTAAACCGGCTACCGCTTTGCTGTAATCTGTTTTAAAATCGGGCGGGTTGGTGTTGAAAATGCCCTGCCCCCGCACCCACCCTTTGTTGGTATACTGCGTAATAAAATAATCATCTATCGGCTCTGGTACCCTACCATGACCTCGCTGAAAACTGAAGGTAGTCGTAGTATACAAATGCCTATTATCCTGCTTTTTGAGTTTGGCCACCAAAGCCTGCAACCAGTCGAAATCACCTTCCAACTCGTTACCCATACTCCAGAAACAAAACGATGGGTGATTACCGTAATTATCGATGATGCGTTGTGCCTCATCTTCCAAATAAGTTAGTGTAGGCTTGTCTTTACCTACGTTAAGGCTCCACAAAGGCAGTTCAACATGCAGATAAAACCCTAACGAGTCGGCCACTCGGAAAGCAGCCTCGGGCGGGCACCACGAGTGGAAGCGTAAATGATTTAAACCATATTGCTTTGCCGCACTAAAAACTTTAACCCAACCGGCGGCCTCCATGGGCGGATGCCCCTCAATCGGAAAAATATTGCACTCCAGCGTACCACGCAAAAAGAGCGGACGACCGTTAATTTGAAGCGCATTTTGCACCGATGCCAGATTACGGAACCCAAAATGTTCGGTTCGGGTATCCACTACCTTGCCGGATGCGTCGGTTAATACCGTTTTCCAGGTATAAACGTTGGTATTAAATTCATCCCAGGGCAGGCATTGAGGTACTTTGAGCTTTATTTGCTGCGACATCTCATCACCGATAGTCGCACGCGCTGTTTTTGCTATCTGTTTACCGCCAAGAACAATAAAACTCTGCATATAAAGCTTTTGAGCGCCTACAGACGTAAGTTCTATATCGGCACTTACTTCTTTTGCCGAAAGTGATGCATTTACTTTGATGGTCTTCAATCCGGCAGCAGCATTGCGCAACTCCATACGGCCAATCACTCCATTCCACATAATCTGGGTGCCATCGGTATAAGCGTGGGCAAAATCGTTAAAACTGATGTCGTGCTGCTTACGGCTGTCAATGCGTAAGGTAATGACGTGGTTACCTGCACTGAGTTTGCCTAACATAAAATTTTGTGGTGCAATCAGGCTTTCCTGCGGGTCAACCGGTGCACCATCTATCCAGCAATCGGTTTTCCAAATTACCCGCTCCAGCAGCAAGGATGCATTGCCCATGCCTTTATTTAACCTAACCGTTTTTTGGTACCAGACCGGGCCAATATACCGGTGCCGCCGTGTAAGGTGCAGCATCACTTCCTTATTGAGCCGGGTGGTGTCTACAGCAACAGCATCGCCTACCCCGGCATCATCCAGCGTACCGGGCAATATGATGTGCTTACCTAAACTTACTTTATACCATTGCTTGCTTACGCCTTGGTCTTGAGGGTCGAGCCGGTAAGACCATTGGCCCGCAACCGAAACCACATGGGATTGCGCAAACGCAAAACCTGTAATCAGTAACAGGAGAATACTGAAGCAAGCTTTCTTGAGGTAAGTATTTAGAAGTATCGTTCTCATATTGCATTTACGTTGCGCACCACAAACTACCGGTAAATAACTACAGCTGCAGCCCTATCGCGTTGCGACTATGCTGTTTATTTAAAGGCTGGATAGTATTAAATCAGGTTTATAATCTGGTAATAGCGTATACCTCTGAAAACGGGAAGGCGATACCTATTTTAATTGTGGCAACCAACTACCTTGTCTGAAGAAGTTTACAAAACAAAACTATAGCGAAATAAAGATTGAAAAATAGACAATTTGCGCTAAAAAATAGATTATCTTATTGCTAAGGATAGCGCTCCTTTAAATTGATGGATACTCAATTAAGCTATAATGGCTGACATGAGCAATGCATTCCTGTAAAATATTCCTGCCTGGAGAATTATTTTACTGCGGAAGGTGCCGCAGCTTCTTTACCAATGACTATATTATTAAAAACGATTTTTTCGGCGTTATTAAAACTGATGCCGTTGGTGCAAGAATCTATCTTGATACTTGAAAAGTAAACGCCATTTACATTTTTGTTGGGATAGCCCTGTATGCGTTGCCGGTTTAATCTAATATTGCCAGCAGTAATCTATCGGTCAAAACATTACCTTAAAAGGAGTATACCCAATATACAGTAATTACCTCAGACTAAAGCAGCTTTTCTACAGCTTGTTAATCTCGTCGATAAGCATTTTGCTTAAACCGTTAAAATAGCGTTTAATGCCATAGCCTATTACCCATTGCAGCCCACGGGTAGCATTGGTTACAAAAACCTCATCTGCCTCGTGCAAAATATCGGGGTTAATTTGGGCTTCGGTTACCGGTATTTCTTTTTCGATACAAAGGTTAATCACCACCTGCCTCATAATGCCAGCTACACAACCTTCGCTCAGTGCCGGAGTATATAAGTGGTTTTGGTACCAAACAAAAACATTTGAACTGATGCTTTCGCACAAAAAGCCACCCTGATTAAGTAGAAATACATCGTCCAGCTTATGTTCATTTTTATACAAACCTGCCATTACATAAGGCAACGCATTACAGGTTTTATAGTTAGACAGGTAATTTACCGGTTTGAGTACCTCGGTATAAACGTCCATTATTAACCCCTTTTGATTTAACCGGTAATTCGAAACCTCATCCGGAATCAACTCCAGGCACCAGCCCGATTTATTATCGTCTGGCGTGTATAAACCACCCGCATCACGGTACACGGTTAGCCTTAAACGACCATGCTTAGCCTTGTTCCATACGCCCAGTTCCTGGGCTTTATCTTTTAAAAACCAACTGTCTAACAAGCTATACCCTTCCAGTTTTAAGGCTTTCATACCTTGTTGCAGACGGTCGGCGTGTAAATCGGCAAATTTTAGCTGCCCGTTTACCAGGCGCATACTTTCAAACAAACCATCGCCATATTTAAAGGCCCGGTTACTAACCCCTATCACAGCACTGTCAGCAGCTACCAGCTGACCATTAAAATTCACAAAATTTGGCATCATGAGTTAGTGTAAACAAAGTTCTATGTGTTTTGCTCTACCGTACCGGCAATATATTTTCGCCATTTTTGCAGTACAGCCTCAAAGTCGGCAGGCAAAGGTGCTTCAAAATAAACAGATTTACGGGTAGTTGGGTGTACAAAACCCAAACTTTGCGCATGCAGAGCTTGCCGGGGCATTAACTCAAAGCAGTTTTCAATAAACTGCTTGTATTTGCTAAAGGTAGTCCCCTTTATAATTTTATCACCGCCGTAGGTAGCATCGCTAAATAAAGGATGCCCGATGTGCTTCATATGCGCCCTGATTTGGTGGGTACGCCCGGTTTCTAAGCGGCACTCTATCAGCGTTACGTAGCCAAAACGCTCCAGCACTTTATAATGCGTTACCGACCATTTTCCTTTTGTTTCGTCATCATAGATGGCCATTACACGGCGGTCGGTTACACTGCGGCCAATGTAGCCCGTTACGTTACCATCCTGCTCCAAATCGCCCCAGGCTAATGCCAGGTACCGGCGATTGATAGTATGCTCAAAAAACTGCCGGGCCAGCCAAGTCATAGCGCGCTCATTTTTACTGATAAGCAATAAACCCGAGGTATCCTTATCTATGCGGTGCACCAACCCCGGGCGACCATCGTTACCCGGCAATGTAGGCAATTGCTGAAAGTGGTATACCAAGGCATTTACCAAAGTGCCGGTATAATTATTATAACCCGGATGCACCACCATACCTGCCGCTTTATTCACAATCAGCACATCATCATCCTCATAAGTAATCTCAATCGGAATATTTTCCGGGTATACCTCGGTATCGCGCGGCGGATGCGGCAACACCACCGATATCACCTCGGCAGGCTTAACCTTGTAACTGGGTTTTACCGGTTTATCATTAACCAACACATTGCCTAAATCAATGGCATTCTGGATGCGGTTACGCGACGCATTTTCTACGCGGTGCATCAAAAACTTATCTATACGCAGCAATGACTGGCCTTTATCAACCACAATACGCAGGTGTTCGTACAAATCCTGCTCATCGCTTTCATTCAGTATAGTATCTGTCAACATTTGGGCAAAAATACGCCTTTTCGTCGGGCCGTTGCCGGGCAATTTTTATTATATTTGGGGATGAAGAAAGTTTTGTCCCTAATCATAACTATTCTCACCATGAGTACCTTACAAACTAAGGCGCAGTCTGACGGCTTTTCCCAACTTTTAAAGGCCGCTCCTGGTGATGCAGAAAAACTATTGAATGCTTACGGAACCCCTTTGTTTAAAGGTTTTGGCACCGGCCTCAACAACGGCTGGACCAACACGGCCAAAACCAAAGGTTTTTTACATGTTGACGTACGCGTATCTGCCTCGGGCGTGTTTGTGCCTATGGCTGATAAAAGTTTTGACGTTACCAAAATAGGTTTAAGCTCCAACATAAGGCCTATTCCGGGCAGCCCTAATATTACCCCCACCGTTGCCGGCGATAAAGACATGACACCAGCCACGTTGGGCATTTATTCCAATAACAACGTACTGGTAGACCAATTTACGCTGCCCAAACGCGTAACCCCGGTTATACCGGCACCACAAATACAAGCCACTGTTGGCTTGGTTAAAAGCACCGACTTTACCGTGCGCTATATCCCTAAAACTAAAATAAGCACCGATTTAGGTTCGGTAGGTATGATAGGTTTTGGCCTGAAGCATAACATCATGGGCGATATTTTTACCGGCCTGAGCAGACGACTGGCACCATTTGATTTGGCTATTGCTGCAGGCTATACCCGCCTGAATTACGAATTACCTGTTGAGATACGCCCTGGCGCTGGCAAAGTGCCTGATGCTGCCAGCGCTAACAAAACAGACTTCAGTACCCAGCGCATCGAAGGTCATTTCAGCGGTTTCAATATCCAGGCTATCATTTCTAAAAAACTATTATTCTTTACCCCGTTTGCAGCGGTAGGTTATAATGCAGCACGCACTAATGTAGGCTTGCTGGGTAATTTCCCGGTGAGTAGTGGCATAGCAACTTACACCGTTTACACGGACCCGGTAAACATCAATACCAACAGCATTAACAATGTTAAAATTGATGCAGGCTTTCAGTTAGACCTGGCTTTTCTTAAAATTTATGCCTCCGGCAGCCTGGCCAAATATAAATCGGTTACGGCCGGCGTGGGATTAGGGTTTTAACGGCTAATGAGTTTTGATTTAGAAATTTTCAGCCCTATTCATGCCTGGAACCACCAGGTATTTGCCGAAAAAAAACTCAAGGTTTTTATTAAACGTGATGATTTAATTCATCCGCTGATATCCGGTAATAAATGGCGTAAGTTAAAATATATCCTGCAGGAGGCACATCGTCAGCAGAAAAGCCATTTGGTAACTTTCGGCGGAGCCTTCTCTAACCACTTGCTGGCTACCGCCGCTGCCGGGGCCCGGTTTGGATTTAAAACCACGGGCTTTGTGCGTGGAGAAGAAGTACAAAACAACACCTTGTTTTTATGCCGGCTGCACGGCATGAATTTGATATTTACCAACCGCGAGCATTATAAAAATAAGCCTGCGTTATTTGAAAGCTATTTTGTCGATGATACACAGGCTTATTTTATTAACGAAGGCGCCGCCTCGCCTGAGGCCGTAAAAGGCTGCAGCGAATTAATTAACGAATTACCCACAGTTTACGACCATATTTTTTGTGCTTGCGGAACCGGTACTACCGCAGCAGGTATTATCGCCGGATTGCAACAGCGGCAACTGCCCTCCCTGTTTCACGCCATTCCAGTTTTTAAAAACGGTGAGTTTATGCGGCAAGAAATAAATAACTATTTAGATACGCCTACAGACTACGAGCTGCACACAGCTTATCATTTTGGCGGCTATGCCAAAACCACAACGGGGTTAATAAATTTTATCAAAAGCTTTGTAGCATCAACAGGTATCCTGATTGAGCCGGTTTATACCGCAAAGGCGCTCTACGCCGTTTTAGACCTCGCCACTCGAGATTACTTTAAGCCCGAAAGTAACATTTTAGTTATACACAGCGGCGGAATTTTTGGACTGCTTGGTTTGGAGCACAAGTTTTAGTAGAAGCTTTTACCCAAGGATAAAAAATCAAAATATTTATTTCATAGATTCAAAATCCATTTTAAATAAAACTTATTTTTGAAAATAGTCTTATTTAGACAAATACTAAATCCAAACAATATACTTATTATCAGTATTTTACCGATGCTGATTTTCTTTTTAGTACAAGGTTTAAATCACTTTTAATCAGTCAACGATTTCAGCTTCCTTGTAGTAACGAAAGCCTGCTTTTTTTCGTATTAAAAAATATTGTGCTAAAACATTTTAGAATAGTATGTATGAGTAATATCACCCTCACTAATTCGTTACTTATACAATAGCATAATTTTCATAAACAATATGCTATTATTGCGTTATTCTTTTGAGTGCAGGCCGGTACAATTATAATATTAGTTATAACAACTGCAATCACAGTATAAACTAAAAATTAACTTAATCACAAAGGAACATAGGATTATTGTTAACATGAGCAAACAAACGGAAAAACTTAAAAAACAACTTTTAGAAATCTCTGATGTAGTAAATGCTTTTCAATCTGAAGCTGTACAAGTAAAAATTGTTGACAGACTTTTAGATTCTATCCTGGAAGACAGAGACAGTGACGATGCAACCTCGAGAAAGCCACGCAGCTATCAGGCCGATGGCGAGTCGAGACAACGGGAAAGTATCAGAAAGCCGGGTGCCACCAAGGTATTGAACCAGCTTTTACAAACAGACTTTTTTGACCAACCGCACTCTATTGCAGATATTGCTACACATTGTAAAGACCAGTACGACTCGGACTTTAAAACATCTGAATTGTCAGGTATACTATTAAAACTGGCTAATGAAAGCAAACTTCGCCGCGAGCGCAGTGAAGAAAATAACCGCTTTGAGTACGTTAAAGCGTAAGAAAACAAAAACGGATTTCAAACCAAGGACCTCATGCCCCCTTATTTGAAATCCGTTTTTTTATTTCAAATCAAACAGGCTGTCTACGCCTAATATCTTTCTGGAGGTAAACCCTTCCGCATACCGGGCTTGTATCGAACGGCCCATCTCTCGTGCCCTTGCTTCTACCCCAACAATAAATTCGGGCGATGAAATGTAGGTTTGCGGTTCGTCTTCCCACTCCGGGTTATGAAACTGCGAGCCATAAGCCATAATGCTGGCAATTTTGGTGTCCCAGTATTCCGTCACGTCAACCACCACATCGGGCTTAATGTGCACGTCTTGTATAAAGTGCAACAATTGCTTAGGTCGCCATGCTTCTTGCGGCTGGCCGTCATCAAAAGTTTCAATTTTGCGCAGCCCAGATAAAAAGCAGGCCGTTTGCACTAAATCACTGGCACGGCCATGGTCAGGATGCCGGTCGTGATAAGCGTTAGTAATCACAATCTCGGGCTGGTAACGCCTGATTGCTTCAATTACCTTAAGCTGATATTCTTTGGTGTTCTCAAAAAAACCGTCGGGTATACCTAAGTTATCCCGCACTGCCAGGTTTAATATCTCGGCAGCCGCAGCAGCTTCGCGCGAGCGTATTTCGGCAGAGCCACGGGTACCCAACTCGCCACGGGTTAAATCAACAATGCCTGATTTTTTGCCCATAGCATTGTGCTTCAATATCACACCGGCACAGCCTAATTCGGCATCATCAGGATGAACGGGTAAAACCAGTATATCCAGCTTAACCATGCTGCAGTAAGGCTACGTCTACCGCCAACAAATCGCTGATTTTTTTTCTGATTTTAGCTGATGTAGGCTTGGTAAACGGATAGAAAAAATCCTGTACATGACCGCTGCGGTCAACCAGGTATTTATGAAAATTCCACTTGGGGGCTGATTGTACGCGGCCATTTTCTTTTTTGCTGCTTAAAAACTTAAACAACGGGTGAGCCTGCGCACCTTTCACCTGCATTTTACCAAAAACCGGGAAATGCGCCCCGAAATTAATTTTGCAGAATTTACCTATCGAACTGCTATCCAAAGGTTCCTGTCCACCAAAATCGTTAGACGGGAATGCCAGTATCTCGAAATCCTGCCCCTCAAATTCGTGCCGCAATTCTTCGAGTTCTTTAAGTTGTGGAGTAAAACCACACTGCGAAGCTGTATTTACAATTAACAGAACTTTGTTTCTGTATTCACTCAAGTTCACTTCTTCACCGTTTAGCTTTTGCACGCTAAACCGGTAAATACTTTGATCGTCCATTCGTTAATAAAATCTGTTGGAATAATATCCGGCTTGCCGTAAAATAGCCTCAATATCCCGTTCCTGTTCAGGATCGTACGTTTCTTTTAAATTGTGGCCAAATATACGAGCTACCGATTGAAACATAAAAGCATGAAATCCGCCTTTTAACTGTTTGGCCAGTTCGTAGCTGGTGGTGCCGGTTTCGCGGTCAATCAGCTTTATTAATATCTCACCCTGGGTTATGGTAAGGTTTTTAATCTGCGAGTTAAATAATTCTTTTACTTGCGTTTCACATGTTTTGATGAGTTCTTTCTGCTGCTTCTTGTCGGTGGTCACTGCCAGGTCGCGCTGCAACTGCCGGTATTTATCGCCGGCAACACGTGCATATGGTATGACTTTGTAAACATTGTACCGTAAACGGTAGTAGGCCTTACGGTCTTCCTCGCTTGCAAAAATGCGCACGCCTTTTACCGTAAACTCAGGTAGCACTACCCAAGGCACTAATTCGCCGTTTAAATCCGTTAAATAGGTTTTAATGGTATCGTTTTTGCCAACCTTAGGATGTGGCAACTGGCTCTGCGACATTACCCGTCCCACAACACAGCAAAACAATAGCATTAACCCAATAAATTTCATATATTTACTTAACACAAAAATAATGCTATTTCCTGATGTTTTACAAGTAACGGGCATTAAAAAATATTGTTGCATTATTTATGATATACAGATAACAAACGCTTATAAATGAAAGATTTAGTGATTGATCTGGAAGCTGAAAAAGCGGAAATATTAAAAAGATACCGTACCCTGCTGCGTGCATCAAAATCAACCTTGCAAAAAGGTGATAAAAAGATGATACGCAAAGCATTCGAAATGGCTGTAGAAAGCCATAAAGACATGCGCCGCAAATCTGGCGAACCCTATATATACCATCCTATTGCGGTAGCGCAAATTGCTGCCGAGGAAATTGGCTTGGGCACCACCTCTATTGTTTGTGCGCTACTGCATGACGTAGTCGAAGATACTGACGTATCGCTGGAAGATATTGAGCGCGAGTTTGGTAAAAAGGTGGCTAAAATTATTGATGGCCTTACCAAAATATCGGGTGTTTTTGATACCAACAGCTCACTACAGGCCGAAAACTTCCGTAAGATGCTGCTTACGCTGGCGGATGATGTACGGGTGATTCTCATTAAACTGGCCGACCGCCTTCACAATATGCGCACCATGGAGTTTATGCCGCGCGATAAGCAGCTTAAACTTTCGTCAGAAACAGTTTACCTTTATGCACCGCTGGCACACCGCCTGGGCTTATATGCCATAAAGTCAGAACTGGAAGACTTGTCCATGAAATACATGGAACGCGAGACTTACCAGTTCATCAAGAAAAAGCTGAACGAGAAAAAGGCTGAGCGAGAAAGATTCATCCATGATTTTATTGAGCCGGTAAAAGCCGCCTTAACCAGCCAGGGTTTACATGCCGACATTTTTGGCCGTCCTAAGTCTATCCACTCCATCTGGAATAAGATGAAGAAAAAGGCTATTCCCTTTGAGGAGGTTTATGACTTATTTGCCATCCGGATTATACTCGACAGCACGCCTGAGAACGAAAAATCGGATTGCTGGAAAGCATACTCAATAGTAACCGACTCGTACCGGCCTAACCCCGACCGTTTGCGCGACTGGGTGTCATCGCCTAAAGCCAACGGCTACGAATCATTACACACCACCGTGATGGGGCCGCGTGGCCAGTGGGTGGAGGTGCAAATACGCACCAAGCGTATGAACGAAATTGCCGAAAAAGGTTTTGCCGCACACTGGAAGTATAAAGAGTCATCATCAGACAGCGGCCTTGACCAATGGATACATAAGGTACGCGAATTACTGCGCAACCCGGATAGCAATGCGCTCGACTTTTTGGACGACTTTAAGATGAACTTGTTTAGCGACGAGATTTTCATCTTTACGCCAAAAGGTGCGCTAATACAATTACCATCCAACGCTACCGCGCTCGATTTTGCAT
>CAJYSL010000115.1 GCA_913777515.1 uncultured Mucilaginibacter sp. | reverse complement strand
TCCTAAATTGAGCAGGGTTGTAGTGGAATTAACCACCCGGAAATCATAAACAGTATCGCAAACGGCCAGCTTTTGACCAACCTGAGCCGAAATGTTTTTACTGCTTTGAGTTTTGGCAAAGCGCTCGGCTTCGGTAGTTTGTGCCTTAACGCTGCCTGCCATCATCAACAAGGCAAACGCCGATATCAATGCGTATTTCATATCCCGAATATAAAAACTTATCGCAATATAGTTTCTACTCTATCAATGAGCTGGTCAATATCAAATGGTTTGGCAATAAAGGCACTGGCCCCGGCTTCCTGCGCTATTTTTTGCCCTTCGGTACTGGCTGAGATTACGATAACCGGCAAATCCTTAGTTTCAGGATTACTGCGCAGCATTTTTAATACCTGGTCGCCCGAGAGTACCGGCATCCATAAATCCAACAATAGTAAATCAGGCTTTTCCTTTTCAATCAGGCTGGATACGTTCAGGCTGTTACTTTCCGGAATTACCTCAAAGCCGCTGTCTTCCAACACAAACGAAACCATATCCAGGATGCCTTCGTCATCATCGCAAACCAAAACTTTTTTACTCATCATTCTTCCTTTCGTTTAACGGAAGTGTGAAACTAAAAGTTGAGCCTTTTCCTTTTTCACTCTCTACCCAAATGGTACCGCCATGCTTTTTAATGACCTGGTCGCACACATATAAACCGATACCCATGCCCGGGAAATGCTGCTGAATATCGCCAACACGATAAAAACGTTCGAATATATTTTTTTGGTCCTCAATGCTAATGCCCATGCCGTAATCAGTTACCGATACTTTTAAAAAATCGCTTACCAGCGACGCATAAACTATAATTTTATTTGCGTTGGGCGAGTATTTGATAGCATTTGATAACAGGTTATTCACTACCTGTATTAATTGCAATTCGTCGCCAACGTAACTATTTACGGAAGTGCCTTTTATCTCAATATTAAATTCTTTGTTTGCCGCCTGCATGCCCTCAACGGTATCGTGCAGCATTTTGTCAAAATCAAACGGCTCTTTATGCAGTTCAATTTTGCCGGTTTGTATGCGCGATACATCCAATAACTCACCAATGAGTGAGTTTAAGCGCTCCACGTAAGTGCTTGTTTTTTTAACGATGTTTTTAAATTTATCATCGGCAGCATCGGGCATAAACCGCTCCATCATCTGTACATAACCTTTGATGGTGGTAAGCGGCGTTTTAAGCTCATGGCTGGCAATAGATAAAAAGTCGTCCTTGCGGCGTTCAATTTCGCGCCGGTCGGTAATGTCCTCAATGGCAATCAGTATGCGGTCTTTATACTGGCCCTCCAGCTCGATGCGGTAAGCATTAAGCAACATGGTTTTGTGTCCTATTTGCGGAAAGTTATGCTCTACTTCAAAATTTTCGACCGGATTATTGGTGGGCAAAATCTGCTCTAACAACTCTTTAAGCTGGGGTATATTCCATTGCCCGTTACCTAAATCATACAGTAACTGCCCTTCGGTTTCGGCAGATGATACTTTGAACGTGCGCAAAAAATGGTCGTTCACACTCAATACCTTAAACTCCGGGCTTAAAACAATTAAGCTTTCCCGCACGGTCTGGTAGATGCTGGATAAGTATTCTTCACTTTCCTTAATTACCCGCGTGCGTTCCTCTACCTTACGTTCCAGGCTTTCCTGCTCCTGAACCAGGTCTTGCTGCGCCTTTTTACGTTGGGTAATATCGTGTTGTACCCCTATAAAATAAGTAACGTTGCCTTTTTCGTCTTTGATAGGCGATAAGTACAACTCATTCCAGAACAAAGAGCCGCTTTTGGTATAGTTGCGTATTTCAACTACGCTATGCTTTCCTTCGGCAATGGCATCTTTTAAAATCTTCCGCTCTTTTTGGTTACGGTCATCTTTTTGCAGAAAACGGCAATTACGACCGATAATCTCATTGCGAACATATCCGGTCATTCTTTCGAAGGCAGCATTACAATAAATAATAGGATTATCGGGCTGCTGATTATCTGTGATAATAACACCCGATATACTCGCATCTACAGCTTTAGTAAGCAACTCAAAGTCGCGCTGCAGGCTTTCGTGAGAAAAAGAAAAATTATCGTTAGTAAAGCTGTCCAACTTATAAAACCGTTTTTAAATATGCTAATGATGAAGTACCAGCAAAAACCAATATTTTAAACATACGTATTAAAATTAGGCATGATTAAATTTAAGTTATTTAACTGTTTTTAATACTAAATGTTTGCTTTTTCAGCACTTTAACCCCTTTTTAAACTTTAAGATAATCTTAATTAAAATTTAATCGTGCCGGTTTAAGTGGTTAATACGTATGCCGAATACATCTTTTAAAGCACGCTTTGCGGCATAGTAGCCACACATACCATGCACCCCGCCCCCTGGCGGCGTTGACGACGAACAGATGTACAAACCATTGGCCGACGTACGATAGGGCGACCACCGTAATGCCGGCCGGGTAAACAACTGGGTAATATCCAACTGACCGCCATTAATATCACCGCCCATATAATTAGGGTTATACTCTTCCATCTGCCGGGTGTTCATGGTACTGCGGCCAATGATGCATTGTTTAAAACCTGGGGCAAAACGCTCAACCTGGTTTTCAATGATATCGGTCATGTTTCTTTCAGAACCATGCGGCACATGGCAATAGGCCCAGGCCGTATGTTTGCCATCGGGTGCCCGGCTACTATCAAATAAACTTTGCTGTGCAAATAATACGAATGGATGCTCCGGATGGTTGCCTTTGGAGGTACTTAATTCTGATGAGGCAATCTGCTCAAAGCTGCCGCCCAAATGCAGGGTGCCAGCACGCCGGCATTCCGGGGCTGTAAACGGAACAGGTTCGTTAAGCGCCCAATCTATTTTAAATACACCCATCCCATACCGGTACCGTGCTAATTGCTTTTGATATATCCACGAAAAACGATGACCGGCAATTTGCAGCAGCTGTCGTGGCGTCACGTCAAACAGCACCGCTTGTGCCGACGGCAGTTGGCTCATGTTACTGATGAATATCCCGGTTTCAATTTGGCCACCAATGGATTTAAAATAGGCAGCCATAGCATTGGCTATTTGTTGCGAGCCACCTTTAGGTAAAGGCCAGCCTTTAAGGTGCCCCTGTACCAACAGCACCATTGCAATAGCCGCAGTAGTTAAATTACCTAAAGGCTGTATAGCATGTGCCGCCATCCCTGCAATCAATGCCCGCGCAGGTGTACCGGCAAATGTTTTAGCCAGTATAGAAGCCGGCGGTAATGCCTTTATGCCGAACTGCGCCATCGCCAATGGATGCTTAGGCCAGTGCAATGGGCCCAACACGTCTGGCGCAATAACATCCCAGGTTTTGAGTAAGGGCTGTACTAATTTAAGGTAAGCCTGCTCATCAACACCCAGATGCCGGGCAGTATCGTTTACTGAATGAGTAAGCATAGCCGCGGTACCGCCATCCAAAGGATGTGCAGCGGCAATGTCCGGAAATATATATTCCAGGCCAAATTCTGCTAAAGGCAGTGTTTTTAAGAAAGGCGAATTAACCCCTAATGGATGAATAGCCGAACATATATCATGTTTAAAACCGGGCAAGGTAAGTTCGGCTGTACGTAACCCGCCGCCAATGTTATTTTTACCTTCGATAATGAGCACCCGCAGGCCCTGCTGTTGCAAAAGTATGGCAGCAGCCAGCCCGTTAGGGCCCGAGCCAACTACTACGGCATCATAATCTATTTGATTGTTGGGCATATATTTTTAGCCTCTTGGGTATCAAGCAAAACAAAGGCTTTTCTATTAACCAGAAAAGCCTTTGTTTGTGTACAAAAAATATGGGTCTGCTACTTAGCTGTCAGGCGTTTTAGCCACGCTACTAAATCGTGTGCAGCCTTATCATTTTCAAAGCCGTATTTAGCAGGTAGGCGGCCGTTGGTATATTCGTTATATAACCATGGGTCTGCAATAGCTATCGCAGTTCCTTTTCCGTATTTGGCCGAGGCAATGATTGTTGCACCTGCTGCATTTTTAAGAACAGGATTAACTTTACCGATGGTACTGATGGAGCAGACATCCTTCATATAAATTTTACCGGCCGTTTTAAACACTGGATTGTTCTTGATGATGACTCCGCCGTCCTCAAAATGATTGTCATCTACCACGTGGTTCTGCAAATCATTGTTGAAGTTAAATCCAAAGGCATTAGCTAACTTATTATAATGAGGTAACTCCACGTTAGCGCTATCGTTAGCAAACATTACCAATACGCCGCCCTGCTTTACCCAATCGGTAATATTTTTAACGTCTGCCGGCTGTATATAATTGGGGCTGGGGTTTTCCTTTTTACTGTCGGGGTCAACAATAATGTAAACACTGGTTCCTTTCAGGTTGGCTGCCGTAGGTGCACTCTCGAGCGAACGAAGCGTAAAGCCCTGCGACTTGAAATTTTCGCCTAAAATGGAGTAGCCGTTATTATCAGTTTCTTCCCATAAATAATGGAAACGCTCGGGCTCTCCTTTGCTGTCTTTGTGCGTTTCGTGGTTAAAGTAATAATCCAGCGTCACGGTTTGGGCGTTAGCGCCGAAAGCAATAAGAGTGAGTGGCAGCGCCAGGCTATAGATAAACTTTTTCATTTCT
>CAJYSL010000114.1 GCA_913777515.1 uncultured Mucilaginibacter sp. | reverse complement strand
TCAATATTACCGAAAATTTGTTGCAGGTTGTTCATCAACAGTGGAATATCAGCCTGTTATTGAACCTTGTAGCGATATACAAAACGACCAATGTTGCCGTCTTTATCAAACCCTTCAATTACGGCGCGATAAGTACCTTTACCATCGGCATTATAAAACTCAACGCTGGTGTTACCGGTAGCTTTGTCGGTAATTACATGAGGGTTCCAGTAAATGGTGCTGCGTAAATCAACCCCGACAGGCTTCGCTACATCATATTTTGGAGAATAAAACTCGCGGCCGAAATTGTATCCTTTAGGAGTAAAATTAACCACGTTAGGCTGAGGTAACAAGTCCTGAAATTCGGCTAAGCTTATTTTGGTGCCGCCTGTGGGTTTCTTTTTACTGTTAATTACAATGATACCGTTAGCTTGGTATGAGTTACTTACCAAACCTAACTCGTCCTTTAAAAATACTTCTATTGATTCTACATCGGTGCTTTGCATGCTGGTTAGATAGTTTACATCCACTGGCATACCGGTTACAAACACCTGCATAGGCGTACGGCGACCTTGGTTATAGTCGCGTGATACATAAAAGTTATTATTATCAAACGTGACTCCCGGTAGCCGTCCCTGTAAGCATAAAAGCATATTGGCACAGCCACCTAGCTGCTCGGCGGTTACTAAATGGTCGGGTATATTGCTCAAGCCGGTCAGAGCCGGATAAGCAGAATGGTCAATTCGTGGCGCAGCCTTAGGGGCCCGCACGATAACTTCTTTCAACACACGCATACGGTCCATCAGCTTTTTGCTGTTTTGCATATAGGTATTAATCGTACTATCGATGTTTTGATCATCGTCTGGGTAAAACTGATTTTTAGGGACAGCCGGATAAGTTTGCCCGTCCATCATTACCATCAGATTTTTACCATTGTAATTGTTTTTAGCAGATACCACTACCTTAGCTGAATCGGCAAATACAAGATTGTTAAATTTAAATTTACCCTCCGGGTCACTCACTGCCGTCGTCGAAAAATACTTGTCAGGTATCAGCAATTTAACATTCCCACCTTTAACAGGCATCCCATTCAGTGTGCGTAAAGTACCGCTTAGTTCAATTCCCTGCTCGGGTAAAAAGAATATTTGTTGATAATTATTGGCAATTACATCTGTATACGTGAATCTGCGGTAGCCTTGAGTCAGCATTAGTAAGTCCAGATCAGCAGCTGTTTTATCACTAATTTTAGTAAAATAGTAATTTGGTTTTTCAATATAACCTTTCAGATCCGAGGTAAGCAGCAAGCTCGATAGGATGGTAGTTTCGTCGCTCTCGTTAACAGGCACCTTGCTTTCATCAATCACTGCGATGGAGAAGTTGCCTTCTACCGGTGCGGTTTTGTTTTTAGCAGCAATGTTTAATTTCACCTTTTGCCGCGCAGTATAGCTGGGCTTGTCGCCGGCTATATTCAAATTTAGTTGATCATTCTGTTGTATAAATACCAAACGTTCGCTCAGCGGTACTCCGGCAGATGACATTAGTGTAAACTGTACAATGCCGGTCGGAAATTTATTTTTAGGCACTGTTGCCGAATAAATCTGCTCTTTCAATAAAGTCTGTGCCGCAAAGCAAACGGTGTTTACACTCTGCGCAATAATATAAAAAGCTTTGCCCTTATTGGCCTGGAAGAAAGCCGGACTGGTCGATAATTTAAGCGATAATTGATCAGCATCACCATTGTTGATGCTAATAGCGAACCCTGTAGATTGCACTTTAGGTAAGTTGTAGGTAGCTTTTACACCATTGGCAAAAGTAATATCGGCTTTGTAAATTTTGCCTTCTTCGGGTGTGAGCACAAAAATGCCCATACCCGCATGTTGCGACGTTACATTAGCTAACACCTGGCCGCTGTTGTCGGTAATGGTACCGGTAAAGTTAGCACCCAAACCATCGCCGCCAACAGCTTTAATGCCTACTTTGGTACGAACCGCGTTAAGTAACTCGCCGCCTTCCGGGAAAAACTGAACATCGTTGTTATTCATCAAAGGCTTGAGCGGCAAGGTGCGCCCGGCAGTTTTTTTGTTACCTAAATCAATAAATGCCACAACCGATGCGTTTGACAAATCGGTACCCTTGCTGTTTACAAAGTTAATGGTATAAGTACCCGATGCATCGGTATTACCTTTACCTTTAGCAATATCATCAAGCGTGCTCATTACTTCCCAACTCACCCGTTTGTTGGCTTGCGGCACACCGTCAGGGTCTTTGTACACCAACCTGATGTTTACCCGCATAGATTTATCGGCGCCTGTTTTGCTGTAGGTAACCTGAGTGTTTACCAATTTATCCACAGCGTTCCCTATCTGAATGCTTTTATTAAAAAAATAAACTGCATCAAAGTTGGCCATCCACTTGGTGTATGCTCTGATGTGGTAGTTATCCTGTTTATAGTTGAGCGGATTGAGAGCAATGTTTCCGGACGCTACACCATTGCGTACCGGTATCTTAAAGTTATCTACAATAGAATCGCGGCTGTTAGCTATCTCTACATAAACCACTTTGCTCAATTGTGAGGGTTGCCTGAAATTATCGGTTACATAAGTTTTAAACCAAATGGTATCGCCAACCGCATAATACGGCTTGTCGAAATGTACGTAAACCTTTTCTACCGGTCGGCTGGTAGAAAGCTTACCGGCTTTTTCGATGATGGAGTTTAATGGGATACTATCGCGCTGAGCCTGGGCAGACTTGCCAAAAACAGCCAATAACAAACAAACAATAGCGTAACGATAAATCATTGATCAATCAGGTATATTGCGGTAAATATGCTAACCTGAGCCTTTATTTAAAAGTTAGTTAACACATTTTTACATTTAAACCTTTAAAAAGGCGTTTTATTGTGAATAGGAAGGTATCACAGATGTAACAAACCAAGTATATTTCCGACTTTTACCGTTTACTTGGTATTGAATAATTAAGAAAAAAGTATTGAGAATGAGAGATGAAGAGTGCCCAGAACGAGATTCGAACTCGTACAACCTTACGGATGCCACCCCCTCAAGATGGTGCGTCTACCAATTTCGCCACCTGGGCATTTGTATCAGTAAATAAAGTTGACGAGCAAATTTATCTCCCGAAAATAAAATAGCACTTGGTGAAAAGTGCTATCTAAAAATTATAACTTAAAAACTTTCGACTTTAAGTGGTGTGCCCAGGGAGAGACTCGAACTCTCAAGAGACAATTCTCAACGGCTTCTGAGACCGCAACGTTTACCAATTTCGCCACCTGGGCTGATTTTATCAGATTAATGGCTTATGATATTAAACCTTGGCTATTATCCTGCAATCAGTATTGAGGCTGCAAATATAGAAGTTTAAACTAAACCTCATTAAAATAAATAATAAAAAAATCATCTTTTGTTATACTGCTGTTTACCTGATACATTAGAGCATCAATTTTAAATTATGAGAACAAAACTGAGTTTTTTATGGCTGATGGCGGCCTTGCTATTTGTATTAAACGCTAAGGCTCAAAATGCCGATGCCATACTGGGCAAATGGATTAATCCGAGCGGGGAGGGGCAGATACAAATCTACAAAAAGAGTAACCTATATTTTGGCAAGCTGGCCTGGATTAAAGAACCTAACGATGAAACCACCGGAAAGCCAAAGCTGGATGTTAAAAACCCTGACAAAACTTTGCAGTCGCGCCCGATATTAGGTTTAGAATTATTAAAGAACTTTAAGTTTGATGGCGATGATGTATACGAAGACGGTACCATTTATGACCCTAAAAGCGGCAAAACATACAGTTGCAAAATGACCTTAACCGGTAATAAGCTCAAGATTCGCGGTTTTGTAGGCATATCATTATTAGGCCGTTCAGAAGTTTGGACGCGTGTTAAATAATATGAAGCGTCTATCAGTATTGTTGGGGCTGTTATTGGCTGTTAATATAATCAGCGCCCAATCGCTTACCGTTGTAGAACAAGATAAGTCTACCAGCATCCGAGGCTTGTCGGTAGTGAACGATCATGTTGCTTGGGTAAGTGGCAGCAAAGGCTATGTGGGTATAAGCACAAATGGCGGGCAAAACTGGGTATGGCAACAGGTGCCTGGCTTTGAGCAAAGTGATTTTAGGGATGTAGAAGCTTTTTCGGCCACAGAAGCCATTATTATGAGTTCCGGTACACCGGCCGTTATTTTAAAAACTACTGATGCAGGTAAAAACTGGAAAGTTTGCTACCGTGATGAAGACAAGGCTTACTTTTTAGATGGAATGGATTTTTACAACGCTAAGCACGGCTTAATTATGGGCGACCCCATCAACGGTAAGTTTTTATTATTAGAAACGCAAAATGGCGGAGATACCTGGCAGGAAGTATCCACAGCACCCGCTGCCGTTAACGAAGAAGCTGCCTTTGCGGCCAGTGGCACTTCTATTATCATTGACAAGGCCGCGCGTCAGGTAATGATGGTCACCGGCGGGCCGATATCGCGTTTGCTTACCAGCCGCGATCTAAAAGCTTGGAACGCGCAGGCTTTGCCTATAGCGCAAGGGCTAAACAGCAAGGGTAGTTTTTCGGTTGCACAGGGTGGAGGCAATGTTGTTATTGTGGGTGGTAATTATGTGCAAAACAAAAAGACAGATTCGGTAGCTTGTTATTATACTAACAGCAAGCAAGCAGCGCAAGGTTTTCAATTGGCAAAGCAAATGCCCGGTGGTTTCCAATCAGGAGTAGTTTATTTAGGCAAAAATACCTTTTTAGCTACCGGCACTTCGGGAACCAACATTAGCCAGGACGGTGGGCAAAATTGGAAGCTGATAGACCAAACAAGTTTTAATGCGTGCCAGAAAGCACAAAAAGGTAATCTGGTAATTTTGGCGGGCGACAAGGGCAAAATTGCAGTTTTAAAAAACCAGTAGCCTGACAATAAAGTTGTTAATGGTAAGATTGAAAATATTTAAAATTAGTGCTTGCACGCAATGTGATTTAACCCTATATTTGCACCACTTTAACGGAGACGGTTAAACGTTTCGGTTACCAAAGTGATGATTCCGTAGCTCAGCTGGTAGAGCATTACACTTTTAATGTAGTGGTCCTGGGTTCGAATCCCAGCGGGATCACAAGCTAAAAGCCTTCCAAGCGTGTCAGAAGGCTTTTATTTTAAAACTTGGCAAGTAATTGTTAAGTTTAGATAATGAGAAAACAGTTGCCAGGACTGTTTTATATACGCAAAACATGATTCCGTAGCTCAGCTGGTAGAGCATTACACTTTTAATGTAGTGGTCCTGGGTTCGAATCCCAGCGGGATCACAAAAAAGCGCCTCTGATCTAATGTCGGAGGCGCTTTTGTTTATAATCTGTACTACTTTTGTGCCAGTGGAACAAGCAGAAAACTCGGCAATAAGCATTATAATGGATCAGTCGGAAATATGCATACAATAAGCTTGATCTATACGGTCAACACTATCATGTATTAGGAGTGAAATTTTAACTCGATTTTTATTTTATATATCTGAATATCGTTGGACGTAATTTTTATGCAAATCAAACTTCATCTTTGTAAATGTCTTTCAAATAAACTATAAGCATCCAATACACTTAGTTTGCTATATTTGTTGTTACTAAGTCTATGGCGTTCTAACTTACATATTCTTCTTTTTTGAAATTAATTAGGTCTTGATTGACTTATAATAAAAAAACAAATAACGTAATGGCTCTGAATACTTCAAATCCTAAAGAATCAGGGGAAATTTCATTAAAGGATTTAATCGAGAATATTAAAAAAACGCAACGATACCTTTTTAGGAGATGGAAAATTATTTTAGCAATTTCATTTCTCGGAGGTATTGCGGGATATGGTTATGCTTACTTGAATAAGCCATTATATATCGCAACAACTTCGTTTGTACTAGAAGATAATGATAATAGTGGCGGGGGCGGGATATTAAGTCAGCTACCAGGATTAGCTTCATTAACAGGTTCTGGTGCTGCTGGAGGAATGTTTCAAGGAGATAATATCATAGAATTGTACAAATCCAGAAGTATGATTCAAAATGCTTTGCTAAGTAAAGTAGATTACCAAGGAAAAGAAGTTATGCTGATTAATATGTATGCTGACATTAACCAATTAACAGAAAGATGGAAGAATAATCAGGACTCAAGAAGCTTAAATTTTGATGATGCTAAACCATTGGGTAGGTGGCAAGACAGCATACTGCAGAAAGCCGTTGATGATATTAATAAGAAATATTTATCGGTATCAAAGCGTGATAAGAAATTGGCTGTAATTGATGTTGAAGTGAAAGCGACTAATGAAGTATTCGCAAAATCTTTCAATAATCAAATTGTTAAAACCGTTAATGACTTTTATGTGAAAACAAAGGCAAAGAAGGCTATGCAAAATTTTTTGATTTTACAGCATCAAACTGATTCTGTGAGATCTGTTTTAAATGGAGCTATATACCAATCAGCATCAGTTAATGATGCCACGCCCAATTTAAATCCAACAAGACAAATATTACGAGCACCAGCATTGCGCTACCAGTATAATGCGGATGCTAACAAAGCTATTTTAACTCAACTGATACAAAATCTTGAATTATCTAAGATTACTTTAAGAAAAGAAACTCCTTTATTGCAAATACTTGACGAGCCCATCTATCCTTTAGAAAAACATAGGATGAGTAGATCTTTGACTGCTATAGGTGGCGGGGCTGTATTGGGCTTTCTTGCCTCTTTATTTCTTATTGTTAGAAAAGCATTCCATCGCTCTTTGAGCAGTTAGTGTGATATAAATATCGTTAGAAAATTACAACAGGATATTTAATCATTACAAATCATGTGTTGAATTTACACTGCAATTTTAACAGAAGTTGGAACTTTCGTGATAAAGTTATGAGGGTAGTATTAATCTTTTTTGACCTGAATGTAAGAAGCGTTTTAAATTATTAGTATGTCATTGATAAAGAAAAATATACTATTTAATACGCTTCTGTCACTTTCCCAAATTTTATTTCCATTAGTAACCTTCCCATATGCGTCAAGGATATTAGGGCCGGCTGTTATTGGCAAGATTAATTTTATAGACAGCTTAACACAATATTTTGTGCTTTTTTCTGCCGTCGGTATTCCACTTTATGCGGTTAGAGAATTGTCGAAAATAAGAGCTGACTTGAAAAAATCAAATAAGCTTTTTTCCGAGCTTTTACTATTGCATTTAGCTACTACTTTTTTGTTCGTTTTTGTATACTTGATTACTTTATTGGTTATAAATAAAGACTCCTCATATTTGCATTTAGGGATGATAGGTATTGGGATACTGATATCAAATGTTTTTATTATAGAATGGTATTTTCAAGCACAGGAAAAATTTGAGTATATAACAAAGAGGTCATTGGTAATCAAGATTGCGTTTGTACTATTAATGTTTAAAATGGTAAAAACGCAATCAGACGTGTTTATGTACTATTCTCTTTTCTTAATAGTCAATGTAGTAAATGCCGTTTCTAATTGTTATTTGGCCAGTAAACTGGGTGTCGTACTCACGTTAAACAATATTGAATTTAAAAAGCACATAAAGCCGCTTCTACTTCTTACTGCATGTTCTGTAATTGGAAGTATTTATGTGCTTTTAGATAACGTCATTTTAGGTATATTAGGTTCAAGCCAATCTGTTGGTTATTACTCAACTGCTGTTAAGATTACGAAAATTCCTATTTCGCTAATTAATGCGTTAGGAATAGTTTTGGTTCCTTCAATCGCAGATTCTTTTTCGAATAATAATCTTCAAGCCATCAAATATTACATAAATAATTCAATGCAATATGTTCTTGCTATTGGTATTCCTATGACATTTGGTATCGCACTTACAGCAAAATGGACAGTGTTAATTATCGCGGGTTCAGCGTTTGCTCCTGCAATTCAGCTGGTGATTGTGCTATCGCCTATTGTTGTTCTTATCGCATTAAACTGCATATTCTTTTTCCAACTTTTTACACCGGGTGCAAGAGAGTTAACTATGGTAATCATTCTCGCACTTAGTTCTTTAATTAGTATTGTGTTGAACTTGATTTTAATAAGGTATATTCAACATTTAGGAGCTGCTATTACAACAACTGTCACCGAGTTTGTTGTCTTTTTAATAAGCCTTTATTACTCTAAAAGGTTTTATGGTATTGCTTTAGATCTAAAGTATTTTGTAAGTCCAATATTATCGTCTTTAATTTTCATACCCATTATAATTTTTATTGATAATTTCCAAATGGTAATTTGGTTGAAATTCTTGCTTGGTGTAGCTTTATGTATGTCATTCTACTATATAATTCAAAGGATTATTTTTAAAAATAGTATGATCTTAAAAATGGAAAACTTTATAAGAAGTATACTTTTAAGTAGAATGTAAATGGAAAAAATAAAATTGTCAGCAATAATAGCTGGCCGTAATGAAGGAATAAAATTAGAAAGATGCCTTAAGTCATTGTCATTTTGCGATGAAATACTTTATGGCGATCTTGACTCGAGCGATAATTCAATCGACATTGCCAAGCAACATAATTGTAAAATTTATGAATACAAGGTTTTTGGCCCTGCAGGTGAACATACTCAATCAGATTTAATAAAGTTAGTATCTAATGATTGGGTAATTTTAATGGATCCAGATGAAGTTATTGATGAAGTTTTGCAAAAGCAAATAATCACAACAATACAATCGTTGGCTGATGAGCCGACAGTAGGAGACATATACGTGCCTTGGCAATTTTATTTTGGTAATAAAAGGTTAAAGGGAACAGTTTGGGGATACAGAAAAAGCAAAGGAATAGTCGTTAATAAAACTCGATACGAAATAATTCCTGTCACTCATTATGGCAAGCGCCTTAAACCCGGATTCAAAAGCTTTTACATCGAACCAAACGGAGAAAATATATTGCATCATTATTGGATGGATGATTTCAAGTCTTTTATAGCGAAGCATAAACGTTATTTAAAAGATGAAGGATTAGATCGATATAATTTAGGACGCCGAATATCTTTAGCAGGAGTTGTGTACAATTCTTTTTTTAGTTTCTTTCAGTGCTTCTTTTTAACTAAAGGCTACAAAGATGGCTTTACCGGATTATTTTTGAGCTTCTTTTGGTCTTGGTATTCAACCAAAGCAAATTATTCCTTATACAAAATTGCCAAGCAAAAAGGAAAATGAAAGTTGATTTGAACTTCGTCAAACAACAACAAAATGAAACTTTTCTATCTTGTGTTGAAGAATTGGAGGATACATTCCGTAAAAATGATGGTGTAAACATCAAAATTATTCGGTCAAAAACTACGTTGACAAAGCGAATTTTATTGAAGATGTTTTCATCAGTATTAAGTGTTTTTAATCCTTTAATACCAAAGCGTACTACAACTGTGTATAATTTTGGCGCTATAATGGGGCCGTCATTTGACTTTTTGTTGCCAAAGTTCTGCCTCAACTCAGGTAACTTTGTTTATATGTTTGATGCCTGGCCAAGATTTCATAATATAATAATCAATTTTGCAAAGGCGCTTAACATAAAAGTCATATTCTTCTCATCTCTTGACGTAACAAATAAGTTTAACTTGCAAAGTAATTTCACTAAGGGGATTTGGATACCTGAAGGAATTAAAGTAGAAGATTATTTTTGGAACTCTTACATCAATAAAAACATAGATGTTTTAGAATTTGGACGTAAATATGACATTTACCACGATGCAATTGAAGAGAAATTGAAAGATCATGGCTTTGTTCATTTGTATGAAGCGGTCAAAGGGGAAATTATATTCAAAACAAAATCTGATTTTCTGAGCGGACTTGCCAGCGCAAAAATATCGATATGCGTGCCCTCAAATATAACGCATCCCGAAAGGGCAGAGGACATATCGTCGATGACACTCAGATATCTGCAATCTATGGCCTCTAAATGTTTGATTGTCGGAGTTTTGCCACGCGAGATGGCATTTTTGTTCGATTATCAGCCAGTTGTAGAAATTGATTTTGAAGATCCAGCCAAGCAAATAGTAGAAATACTTAATAACTTTGAGGCATACATTCCATTGATTGAACGTAATTATTTAGAAGTACAGAGGTCGCACACTTGGAGCATACGTGTAAACCAGATGTTGGAAATAATGAAAGCTAATAATGAAAAGTGATAGGCCTTTAATTTCTGTAATTACAGTTGTTTATAATTCAGTTGACACGTTAGAACAAACAATAAAATCTGTTTTAGCGCAAACTTATAAAAGCATACAATATATAGTTATTGATGGTGGCTCCACAGACGGAAGCATTGATATAATAAAGAAATATGCTGATAAACTAAGCTATTGGATAAGTGAAAAGGATAGTGGTATATACGATGCCATGAACAAGGGCCTGCAGCAGGCTAATGGAGAACTAATAAGTATATTGAATAGTGACGATTGGTACGAAGAAGGAACTGTGTTAAAGATTGTTGAGGCGTATCATCAATATCCAGATGATGATATATTTCATGGATTGCTGAGATTTTTTAATGCCAAGGGTGAGCCGGATTTAATATGCGGACATTTTTCTAACTTTTTAGATCGTGGCATGATAGAGCACCCTACATGTTTTATAAAAAAAAACTTATATAACAATGTTGGCCAATTCGATTTGAGATATAAATCGGCTGCCGACTACGATTGGACGCTTAGAGCCCGAAAGGTAAATGCAAAATTTCATCTCATACCATTTGTACTTACTAACTTTAGAAGAGGAGGAATGTCTGATAGCTATTATGGCTTTTCAGAAGAACTTCTGATTAAAAAAAGAAATGGTTTAATTTCATCTTTCAAATATTCTTATTGGCAACTTTTTAGCAAATTTAAAGCTATACTAAAAAAGTAATGTTACCCGTAGTTTCTGTTATCATACCATGCTATAATCAAGGCAAATTTTTGGCGCAAACTATAGAAAGCGTTCTTGCTCAAACTTATGAGAACATTGAAGTTATTGTTGTAAATGATGGATCGACCGATAGTGCCACTAACTATTTATTAGAGAAATCTGAGTGGGCCAAAACTCAAATCTTCACAATCAAGAATTCAGGAGTTTCTGCAGCCAGGAATTTTGCTGTGCGCAAATCAAGCGGTAAATATATTCTGCCATTAGATGGTGATGACTTGATAGCACCTACTTATATTGAAAAAGCAGTAGCAGTTTTAGAAAATCAGTCTGACATTAAGGTGGTAACTTGCCAAGTAGGATATTTTGGTGTGAAGAAAGGAAGATTCAATTTACCTGACTATTCGTTAGAAAAATTAATGGGGCAAAACTTACTTGTTGTAACTTCATTATTCAGAAAGAAAGATTTCGATTTAACTATCGGATTTAACGATAATATGAAGGAGGGATTTGAGGATTGGGATTTTTGGTTGACTTTTTTAGGTAAGAATGGTAAAGTTTATAGGCTTGAAGAAGAGTTGTTTTTTTACCGTATTGCGAGGTCGTCAAGAAACAGTACGATAAATTTAAAAAAACAAGAAAGGCTGAGGAGACAGATCTATGATAATCATCGTGAAATCTATTCATCCCATTTTTTAAACCCTCAAGAATGCTTTGAATATCTTAATATTTTAAACTCTAAAGAATATAGATTAGGAAAGCTGCTGTTAAAGCCAATAAGAATGATTATATCACTATTAAACTAACGGTATTGGATAAGATATTAGCTGTTATAGTGTTATACAAACAAGATCTGGAAAGTTCGTTAACGTTTACAAGTTTGGTTGAGTCTCTTGAAGCGTTTAAAGAAAGACTGGACATTATAGTTTATGACAATTCTCCAGCGGCAACAGTTTTAACGCGATCAACGCCAAATTGTCGCCTTACATATGTGCACAATCCTACCAATCCGGGGTTAAGTAAAGCCTATAACGAATCTGCTGATTTTGGTAGAAAAAACGGCAAAAACTGGCTATTGTTATTAGATCAAGATTCAAGCTTGCCTAAAAATTTTTTTGATATATTGCTGAAGAATATCGACGAGTACAAAACTGATGCTGTTATAGCACCAATTTTACAACAGAACAGTGTGATTTTATCGCCCTGTAATTTCAAATTTATGAAAGGGTCTGTACTGAAAAAAGTAAATGCAGGACCGCTTAGTTTGAAGAATATTTCTTTATTAAACAGTGGAATGTGTGTAAACCTAAATGCTTTTGAAGAAGTAAAAGGATATAATGAATCTGTTAAACTCGATTTCTCTGATCACGCCTTTATTAACAGAATAAAAAAGAAATATCATAGGATAGTTGTTACACAGGCAATAATAGAGCATCAATTATCAAGTAACTCGGATAAGCAAAACGTTGTTTACAGTCGATTTAAACAGTACTGTGCAGGAATTAAGGCATATATACACAGTGAAGAAAAAAATTATCTTTTGCTGTTTTGGACTGGGTTACGTGCTCTAAAATTGTTTGTGATTTACAGAGACATTAAATTTCTGAGAACTTTTCTTTCCTGTTTTTAATGTTAGATATAAAAATACCAACCAGCGCGTTTAAAGCTTTCTTCTCGCTGTTGATGATATTGATCTTTTTATGTTATCGATATCTTTCTATCGGCATACCTGTAGATCAGGTTGTCGTATTCGCATCTTATTTTTTTTTTTCATCAACAGTTTTAGCAGTTTCTTTTATACGGTTTAAGGATTCGATAAATCCTGTTTCTATTTATTGTGTGTTTGTTTTTTTAATGTCTTATAGTTTTATAAGATTATCTTTTCTTCAAAGTTCTTATTCAGTTGACACTATAGTTTTATTAAACCTTTCAATTGTTTCTTACTTGTGTTTTGCTTTTGTCGACTATCCTTATAAGCCCGTGTTCTTGTTTTCTTTAAGCTTTAATTTAAGGAGAATATTTTTATACACTATTATACTGGGATCGTTAATTACATTTTGTATAGAGTGTGCTTTGTTCGGTTATTTACCTGTCCTTCATATCGCCTCAGCAGATGTTTATATAGAGACAAATGCCAAGCTGGTTCCGTTTTTACACTATTTTATTGTTTTACTTGCCTTTATACCTGCATGGTCTTACATATATTACAAACTTAAGTTTATAGGTAAAACAGAATATCGAGTATTGTTGCTTATTACTTTATTCATTTTGGTAAACTATCTTAGTCGGCAACTATATCTTTTGCTTGGTATTACTTTCTTTATTGCATACAGCTTTTTCAACCATGTAAACGTTAAAGCGATATTGCGGGTAATCATTGCTGTATTCAGCATTTTTATGATCGTCGGTTATCTGAAATTTAACTCTGATGTGGGTACCACATTCTCAGAATTCTCGAGAATATTAGCTGGTATTGACAACGACCAAGTAAATATTTTTGAATCTACGCTCACCGAGTATTCGTCTAAAAGATTTACGGCTTTAAATAAAATGGTTATTTTTAGCGATTACATTAACTACCACGGGTTTGGCAGTTACACTTTCAGACCTTTACTATCTTTTTTTTTACTTGAGAAAACTGGTGTCATAGAGCGTATACCAGATCTCAATTCGGAAGTAAATGTTGGCACTTATGCCATTGATCCCTATCTTGATTTTGGCTTTTTGGGTGTTATCATGATCAATGCATTGTATGGTTTTTTAGCACTTAGATATTATAAACAATACAAAAAATCTTATCCCGAAGCAGTTATTAAATTCAGTATTATTGTTTTTTGCATTTTGATGGGAATGTTTATCAATTATTTTAATACCATGCTCATTTGGTTAGGTATATTGTTTAATAAAATATTGCTTGGAGGCATGCAAAAAAACGAGGAGTTACAATGATTTCGGTTTGTCTTACTTCTTATAATGGTGAATCATTTATCAGGCAGCAAATATCATCAATACTTAAACAAATTGGTCCAGCCGATGAAATTATAATATCCGACGATGGCTCAACTGATTCGACCTTAACTATCATCGACTCTTTCAACGACCGAAGAATAAAAGTTTTTAAAAATAAGCCGGTGCGCAGAAGCAGTAAATATAAATTTCATAATGTTACTCTCAATTTTGAAAACTGTATAAAAAACGCAGGGGGAGATTTTATTTATCTTGCAGATCAGGATGACATTTGGATAGATGGAAAAGTAGCGGCTTGTCAGCAATCTTTGCTAACTAATATATTGGTTATAACCGACTGCGTTATTATTAACGAAAGTGGAGATGTTTTACATCATTCATATTTCCAGCGCAATAATTCAAAAGCAGGAATATTGAGGAATATGTTTCTACAGAATGCATATTTAGGTTGTTGCATGGCTTTCAAAAGAGATTTAATTAAGCACATATTACCTATGTCGAAATTTTTAGTTCCGCACGATATTTGGATTGGCTTACTTGCAGAATATTACGGAAGGGTAGATTTTCTTCCGCAAGCCCTTGTTGAATACAGGCGACATGGAAAAAATGCGTCTCCATCCGGTGGACGAAGTTCTAATAGCATATTGTTTAAAGTTGATTATAGATTAAAATTACTGGCAGCATTTATAAAACGAATTAGCAATTGAAATTAAGAGTATTGCAACTTGGTAAAGCATATCCACCGGTAAATTTAGGTGGGGTTGAGGTTGTTATTCAACTTCTTACTGAAGGGTTGAATAAGCACGGATGCTACTGTGATGCGTTAGGGGTAAATGATTCGTTTCAATTCTTAAAAGAAACAGGACCTTGCAATAGCATTATATACAGAACGAAGTTATTAGTCAAAGCTTTTTCAACTTTGTTTTCGATCCAGTTGATTTTTTGCTTAAACAAAATAAAAAATCAATATGATATAATACATATTCACACACCTGATCCAATGTCAGGAATCGCACTTTTTTTATGTAGGCCTAAAGCAAAAGTTGTTCTTCACTGGCATAGTGATATTTTAAAACAAAAGTTCCTTTTAATTCTGTACAAACCAATATTAAATTGGCTAGTAAATCGTGCCGATTTGATTTTGGCAACTTCTCCGAATTATATTGATGACTCAGATTATTTGAAGAACAATCGACATAAGGTGAAAATACTGCAAATTGGACTTGATGTAGAAAAAAAAGAATTAGCCTCAAAGCGCGATGAGGATTTAAGAAGAAAATACTTTGGGAAAAAAGTTATTTTTTCGTTGGGACGTTTGGCTTATTATAAAGGGTTTGACTATTTAATTAGAGCAGCAAAGTTTTTACCCGAAGGCTATGTAGTTGTAATTGCCGGCGATGGACCGGAGCGCGCTAAACTGGAAGAAATTATCAAAAAAGAATCAATTGTTAATGTTTACCTCGTTGGAAAAATTGATGAAAATGACAAGGATTGGTATTTTAAAAATTGTCAATTGTTTACTTTAAGCTCTATATTTAAAACAGAAGCCTTCGCAATTGTACAAGTTGAAGCAATGGCTTATGGAAAACCGATTGTTTCAACCGAAATTAAAGGCTCTGGAGTTAGCTGGGTTAATCTGCATAATGTATCAGGTCTTAGCGTGCCAATAAAAAATGTAAGTGCACTTGCTGAAGCTATTGTTAAGTTAACATCAGATGAGAATCTGTATAAGCGATTGTCAGATGGTTCTCTAAACCGCTATCACAATTATTTTACAGGCAAAATTATGATAGAAAAGCTTTTAGAATACTATAATCAATTGTTTCAAAGTTAAATGCAAATTTTATTATCTGGAGCTAATGGTTTCTTGGGAGACTTAGTTAAAGGGAGTCTTGCCAGTTCAGAACGTATTGTGACTGTAGGCCGTAAAAACGCTGATATTGTTGCTGACTTTTCAACAGAAGTTCCGTCTATAAGGCAAAAGTACGACCTTGTTATCCATGCTGCTGGAAAAGCGCATTCCGTGCCAAAAACAACTTCAGAAAAGCAAGCGTTTTTTGATGTAAACGTAACTGGTACAAAAAATCTTCTTAAGGGAATACAAAAAGCGCCTCAGCTACCTAGATATTTTGTTTTTATTAGTTCAGTTTCGGTTTATGGCCTTGATAAAGGAATTCTAATTAAAGAAGATGCAACATTATTAGCTCAAGATCCTTATGGTAAAAGCAAAATTGAAGCCGAAAAAACTGTGCAGGACTGGTGCCAAAAGAATGACGTTATATGTACCGTTCTTCGTTTACCGTTGATAGCCGGACCAAATCCACCGGGTAATTTGGGAGCTATGATCAGAGGGATTTCGAGAGGCTATTACTTTAATATCGGAAAAGGTGAGGCTCGTAAAAGCATAGTTTTAGCTGAGGACGTTGCAAAGATAATTCCCCAAGTAGCCAAAATAGGAGGAACTTACAATTTAACAGACCGCTATCACCCAAGTTTCTTCGAGCTTTCTGAAAATATTGCAAAGCAATTGAATCATTCGCAGCCAGCTAGCATTCCGATGCTCATAGCTAAAATCATGGCAGGTATCGGAAATATGTTAGGTAGCAAGGCGCCAATTAATTCGCGAAAGTTAACCAAAATTGTTTCTGAACTTACTTTTGATGATAGCAAAGCCGTTGAAGCATTTGGCTGGAATCCAACGCCCGTCTTACAAGGTTTCAAAATCAGATAATGCAGAGAAAAAATTGAACTTCAAAAATTATTTTTCACTAAGCATCCTTACAACAAAGCCGGATCAGTCCCACCCTCATTAGCGTGTGTTATCTTGCTTAAGTTATAACTTACCTCGCCATCTTGTTCATTGCCTTTAATCAAGCCTTTGCTATATAAACTTTGCAGTACTTGCTCAGCCTGGCGGTGCAGGGTTTGCGGGGCTTCGTTGGGCTCGTATTCGGTAAGCTTGGCGGCTGTATCGGGTGCTGTACCTTCGCCTAATTGGGCTAAGGCATACAATACCTTATCCTGCCAGTCAGCATCGGCATGATAGGCCTCAGGCGGGGCTACAGGTTTAAACTCTTCGTTAAAGGGCTGGTCTGCTTTGTTCATAGTAAAAGTTAAACATTTGTGGTTAGGCATATGTTTTAGTTTCCGTTATACTTGTAATATGATCAGAGCGTATCAACTTTACACCGGCCCCGATGGCCATTCATACTTTAAAACCGGCAATGTATCAGAAGCTGTCATTACTAAGGCGCAATCTATCCGTTTCCAGGAGTCGCCGCCCGGTTCGGTGTATGATTGGCACCCGGCGCCCAGCATGCAGTTTGTGATTAACTTACGGGGCACACTTGAGTTTACCACCTTTAAAGGCGAAACCTTTATTTTGAGACCAGGTGAGGTTCTGATAGCGCAGGATACCACCGGCAGCGGGCACAAATGGCGTTTAATGGGTACCGACCCATGGCAACGGGCTTACGTAGTTTTTGATGACACTACCGACATTAATTTTGTGCCCGAAAAGGTAGCCGATGTCTAATCTAAGTAAAAATGTTTATTAGAGTAGGATAAAACCATTTTGCAAATTAGGATAATTCAGTCTAAAGACACTTATCAGCTATTAGTAAAATTGGCTTTTAAACACATTAAACTTCTGATTAAATCTACATCTTTGCATTTATGAGACCCGGAGATAAAGTAGTTTGCATTAACGATAAGATTGATCCTGACAAAATTGAAGAGATCAAACAGGACTTTGAAATCTGGATTACTAAAGATAAAGAGTATACCATCCGCGAAATACTGGACAACAACGGCATCGTGACCGGAATTTTGCTGGAGGAAGTGCACAATTTTCCTAAATTTTTCAAGCTCATCAACCGTTTCCAAGAACCTGCCTTTGCCATTTGGCGTTTCCGTAAACTCAACTATGCTACATCCGAACAAACTGAAGAAGTAAGTGAAGAATTAGTAGGAGTAGGAGGAAAAGAACAAGAAGCCGAAAAGCCTGGTTCTTTTTAAGGTATTGCTAAAACTGAATTGTAGCGATACTCCATCATTTAAATTACTGATATGAATATTCGTTTGGCAACCCTTGCCGACATTGATGCAGTTATGCGCCTGGTAAAGCAGGTAGTTCCGATAATGCAGGCTACCGGCAATTTGCAGTGGGACAATAATTATCCCAATGCCGAAATTTTTACTGCCGACGTACAAGCCGGCCAATTGTGGGTGGCAGATTTGGATGGTGAAATAGCCGGCGTAATTGCCATTACTCTGGAGCAGGAGCCCGAATATGCACAAGTACCCGAATGGGATATTACTGAGCCTGCCGTAGTAGCACACCGCTTAGCTGTTAGCCCTGATATGCAGGGGAAAGGCATTGCCAACAGCCTGTTACAGCAGTGCGAAGTGGTGGCAAGACAAAAAGATATCCCGCTGATTAGGTTAGACACCAATACGGTGAACCGGCCTATGCAAAACCTGTTTTTAAAAATAGGTTACCATTTAGGAGGAGAGATTGCCCTGCACAAAAAACCGGGATTGAAATTTATAGCATTTGAAAAGCGCTTAAATTTAGAAACCGTTTAAAGCCTGAATCACTAACAAATTCTTCGATAACTCATGCTGTAAACCAGGCAGCGTGAGTTAATATTTACAGTCTGTTGGTTTTAATTCTACCGAAAAGGTAGCGCTCTCATCTGTTACCTGCCGGCCGGTAGCGGTTTCAACCTTAAATGGCTTTTGCATTAATGCTTTAGGGGTTAATAAGAAAGCAATGGTAAGCGTGTCTGTCTGGCCTTCCTGCATGTAGGTCCAAACTGCTTTAATACTTTTATCTTTTTGCACGCTCCCTACCAAATTACCTCGGCGGGCATCTTTTTCGTAGATGTTTTCTACCAGTTTCCCGCTTACTTTGCCGTTTTCAATGTGCAATTGTACGTATTGGGTGTCGCGCATCTGCTTGCCGCTTACACGCATGTAACAGCCATCCTGTGTGCGTCTGGTTATCCGGCCGCGTTTAGCATCTTTGTTGGTGCTGTCCGGATTGTTTTGGGCTTCTTTTTGCGAAGAGTTTTGGCAAGCGGTAAAGGCCAGCATACTGATGCCGGCTAATGCAGCAGCGGCTTGTTTGTAAAAGGTATACAAAGGAGTCATAGCTTTAAACAGTAAAATAACCTTACTATTAACCCCGCAGTTTGATTTTTGTTGTTGAGATGCGCCGGTGTTTAATTTAGTCTTATAACCTTATACCAAATAGATAGGCACCTCAAAAAAAACCTATCTTTAAATTAAATTTTGTTTTTTTTAGCAGCAAACTCGCGAATCATCGTACCTAAGCTACTGATATTAAAAGGTTTTTCTAAGAAACCGTCAGCACCACTTTTTTGTGCTAACTGCTCCAGGTTAGGCATGGTTGATACCAATATCACCGGAATATGCTGTAATGAAGGCGTTGCTTTGATATGCTGGCACCATTCGCTGCCGCGTTTGCCGGGTAAAAGTTCGTCCATCAAAACCAAGTCAGGCTTTAATTCTTCAAAGCTGTTAGTGATAGTGCCATCTTCAGCCGAAATAACTTCATATCCTTCATCTTTAAGGATATAATCCATTATCTCGCTGATGTCCGTATTATCCTCAATAACAATAATCTTCACTATATCTTATTAATTAATTATTTGTAATGATAGAACAAATATAACTATTATTTTAATACGTCCTATTCATAGATGATTTTGAAGTGAAATTTACGATGTGACTAAACGCCTGGTGTAACTGTATAAGTATTTACATACAAAGTCTGTCAATTGAGATGCATCAGCTGGTGGCACAAAACGTGTCTTTCGTTTTTACCGACGGTGTGAAAAATTAATTGTAATATGAATATTGTCTTGCAGATTACCCAAGGCGTTACGTTAACAATTGCTTTATAGAGTTTGATGATTAAATCCAATTATCAAACTCTATAAAGCAAAAAGCCAGCGAATTGTCCGCTGGCTTTCGTTTCGAAGATAAGTTCATTAAAATCTGATGGTGGACGGCGTGTTCCAGCTTGGGTTTACTGTAGCGGTGAACCCTGTACCGGCAGGTGCAAATAAATAGCCTGTTAAAATTGCTTTTTGATTGCGGCCAACAGTAACCGACGTAAGCTTTTCTGCTAGAAGATTATTGGAAGCGTCAAATGCGTTGATCTTTACGGTGAAAGCAGTTTGGTTAGCAATGTAAAAGAAAAAAGGCGGTAGTTTGTTGCCTATATCTGCAGTGGTTACCGTATAAATTTTACCTTGCTCTGCTATCACACCTGTCGGAAAAAAAGCTGCGGTAATGCTGGGGTAATCTTTGATATAAGTCACCATAATTTTTGCCGTATTGGCGGGTATAGCGTCTAGTATATTTACTTCAACACCACCAACAATTCGGTCTAGTCTAACGGCTTGTGTAACGGAGGTTGTTCCAACTGTCAGGTCAAATTGTTTGCCAAAGGTATCATTCCAAGTGTTATTCGAGGGCGAGAAATAGCTTGTGCTGGTAAAAGCATTTGGTGCATTTATCCAAGACAAACTGCCTTTAGAGGCAACGATTGTTACTTTATAGTTGCCGGATTGTAATTGGTCGCTAATAGTGCCGAAATCGGGTGATGTGCTGGCCTGATTAATTTCTTTTACAAGGGCGCCGCTTGCATCAAAAACCCGGTAGTACAAGTTATCAGCATAGTTTTTTAAAGTGTCGCCAACTGCCTGCGTCTGCTTTCCACCGGATGTAGAAAAGGTTGTTAGGTTCGGAGCGAAATTTTGTAAGTTAAAAGTCACATCGTACTTTTTTCCGGTTGCTTCAGGTTTGTTTTCAGATTGATTGGATTTTTGACAGCCGAAAAATATCAACGCAATAAAAAGTGCAGGTAATAAATTTTTCATAAACGTGTTGTGTGAATTTAGATTGGTTTTTCTTAATAAAATTCTAATGTAAGTAATTACATACAACTATGGCGTATGAAAAAAGTTTCGGAGAATATTATTTAACTAATAGTAAATCAGGCAATAGCGTTAAGCGAAATTAGTCTGCCAATGCCTTGCTTGTTCATATCAAGCTTCTTATCAATAACGAGCCATTTAATCTAAATTGATAGACAAAAAAACTCAAACATCAGTTAAAATTTTTAAGCTTTACCAAGTTATCAGTGAACAGCCAGCGTGTTCAAGAGCGCCTTATTTAAAATTAAAATATTTGCTGTTGGCTAGTTTTTTTTTGCCAAAGCCGTCTGCTTTTACAAAGCGGATTTTACTGAGATTAGTATTGTTTTTTTATAGCTGCATTAATTTGAGCGATGATCAGTTTATTTATCTCATCGTTCAGTTTTGCCAATAGGCAACGTTTTCGCCATGATAGCTGTAAGTGTTAAGCGCGCCGGATGATACGTCATCCTGAGCTAAACTTACATCGCGCGATTGCAGGTAACTTTCGAGGCCTGGGCTTAAAGCTTCAATGCGTGCTTAAAATATATTGTGCGACTTCCAGTAAGTCAGCACAAATGTATGCAGGCTCCCGGTATTCGTTGTCTTTCAGTCATTCAGTTTCGCCACCATTATTAATTAAAATAGTATGGCAACCAGCTCGATTACGCGCCTCTACATCATGCAAAATATCGCCAATCATCCAGGAGGGATTCAGGTCAACCTGATAGTCTTGAGCTGCCTGCAATAACATACCCGGCATAGGTTTGCGGTTGTTGCAGCTTACATTGTAAGGGGCAATATTTCCTTCGGGATGATTGGGGCAGTAGTAGAAGCCATCAAGCTTTATGTTTGATGGCTCCAATATTTAACGGGGATGATAGTTTAATTTTTTGTAAGGATAACCGTTACTCCAATCAATAGGTTTTAAACACAAATTGCCGTCAATGTAAAGGGCAATTTGTGTTTAAAGATAAATTGACAATTTAGTTTTGCAGACTGATTGCGTTAAAAATCGTCGCCCTTTGCAAGCATAGCTCTGTTTAAGCTGCTTTCTGCAAGTTTAACACTCATCGACATGCCCTCTAGCATGCGTTTAGCCTGTTTATTGTTTAGGGGAGACTTTCCCGTACCAATAAGTTTCATCAACAACTCTTCTGGAGTGGTAGAAAGACCTGTTTCCGCAGGACCCGGGCTGGTGAGTGACATGTCGTAGAAACGATAGCGATATTTACCATCTTTACAATCTAACTGTAACATAAGCTTATCATCGTATGGAATTGTATTACCTAAGGCACCTTTAAACGGAACTACCAAATTGCCTTTAGATATAATGCGGCCAGCATCTTTGTCTTCGGTCTGAATAGGTTCTTTGGTATACTTAAAATAAGTTACACACCATGATTTAGCATTGGAATAAAGATCTGTTTTTGTTTTCCCTGGAGCATCAACAACTTTTTCGTAAACAACGCGTCCCTCTTTTAGAGGTATATTCAAGCCAGCAGTATCAGCTTGGGCAAAACAGTTAATAAAAGCTAATAGTGCGCTAGAAAATAATAAGCCTTTTTTCATAAATGATTTAGATTGATTTCTGAATTAAAAGCTACTAATATAATAGTTTCTACTACAAAATATATGATGCTTTCATTTATGGAAGTGATTTAAACAAAACAAGCAGTACAAAAATCCTTAAATTCAATGTACGACTAAAGAAAATGAAGGGATGTACTGCAAGTATACAAATGCAACAAAAGAGGAAATAGAAGTAGTTATTTTACCTTTTATTCAGATCAACAAACGAGGTTTCGCGAGCCGTTTTGATGAGCGATATTTTTAAATGTATTATTCATAACCTAAAAACAGGCTGCCAATGGCAGTTTTCATTTTTTGATATTGCGTGTGTTAAGACATCTTTCAGCTGGCAAACGGTCTACTATTATTATCGCAAATGGTGCCGCCAGGGCCTATTCGATACGATGTTTAATACTTATTTACAGCTATAAAAAGACAAACTGGATACGGAAAGATTGAACCTGCACCGAACGCATAGTCTGGTAAAGCAGGCTACCGACAAGGCAGCTTACTAGCACCGAAATAAAAGCCGGATATCTAATATATAGTTTATGACCGATGGCCGGCGCACACCCAACGCTAATGGTGTTATGCTAAGCGGTAATCATAACGATTTATATCAGATAGTGCGGCAGTATGCTGCAATGATAAGACAGTTAAAGGGTAATGGGATAGGCGTGAATAACAGCATATAAAACACAGATAAAAGATTTGACTGCAAGGCACTTATGTAGCCAATTCAAAGAAAAAAGATGACGCCGAACATCAAAGAAAACCTCCGCAGAAGAAAAGCAAAAAAGGTAGGATGAAACAGGCACTTCAACCATCAAGTGTACCAAACAAGATTCGTCAACGAGAGATATTTTGCCCGGATGGACAGTTTCAGAACACTGTTAATCCGCTTTGATACCTCGGAAATGTCATGGCTCAACTGGCATTACTTATTCTTTGTGCTTATCCTTTTAAAAGTTTAAATCACTTCTTTAAAAGAACAATTGAATTTATTTACGAGCGTTTTGTTGTTTATGTCTATATTTGTCTGTTTATAATCAGAGTTTTACTTTTTCCGGAAAATATTGTGCAGCTTCCTGTAAAACACCGAAAATGTATTCCGGCCCACGATAGTCATTATCTATCAGCAATTCAATCTCATCTCCGTTATTAATTAAAATAGTTTGGCAACCAGCGCTGTTACTAGCTTCTTCATCATGCAAAACATCACCAATAATTCCGAATGTAGTTACGTCAATCTTATGTTTAAGTTCCTGTAGTAGTATGTCAGGCGTGATTCATCGTTTTTATAACTTAAGTTCTAAGGGTAATATGCCTTCGGAATTGCCAAGTTGATAGGAGAAGCTATCGGTATAGGTTTTAACGTATTATCCCGTTAGTTTATATAAAACTTTAAAGGTTTTCATTAATCGTGATTTTGTCCTTAATTATTGCAACGATATAGATATGAAATGGATATTATTGCGAAGTTTTTAAATATCGACTGCTTTGTTTTTAGGCAGATGAAGTCGATTTTAATGCGATTTACGGAAAATAGCACGCCTGATGTAGCGGTTTTTACCCTCAAATATCCTCGACGAATTTTTTTTAATTTTTACGAGTTATTTTTTGGATAAATACAGAAATTTTTATGTTAATTGCGTTGTTAAGCAACTATGCTTAAATTGATAATTTAAAATTGATGAACATTTTTGTAGGAAGCCTTCCTTACCGCTTACAGGAAGCAGATTTAAAAGAACT
>CAJYSL010000113.1 GCA_913777515.1 uncultured Mucilaginibacter sp. | reverse complement strand
ATAAACGGCGACGTTGCTAAACTTTCCGTTTTTGTACGAGGGGATGAGCCAGTATAAATTGAGAAAGTAAAGGCAAAAACAAAACGGAAGAATAAAGATATAGATAGGACCAAGTAACCTGAATAGTCCGGTAGAATGAAAGATTAACAATGGCAGCATTACAGCAAGCCAGGTGCTCAAGGTTAACAGTACCTCGCGTAAAATGCGCTGTTTGAGCGTTTTTTTGAGCCGATATTGTTTATGCTGGTAAATAATTCCTTCTCTGAGCAAAACGTAACAACCGTAAATTACTAGAAATCCGAAAGCCATACTAAACCCACGGCTAAACAAAGCCATGTTAGCGCGATATCCGTTACCATAAGCCCGGTAAATCCAGTCGCGTAGATAGCTTTGGGCAACGGTAAACACTGTGCCTACTATAAGTAAAATAAGCACTGTTAAGGCAGCAGCCGGAGTATACTTTTTTAAAAACCAGTATTTGGGTAGAACGTAATAATTAAGAAACAAAAAGGCTGCGTATGTGATAACAGCCAGCGCTAAGTTTGGAAGAATTTTATAGAGTAAATACTGCAAGCCGTTCTCTCCATGTGCAGGGTCGTATCCTACACTGCTAAATCCGCTTTGCAGACTTACATAAAGCATCAGCACAAAGAAGGCTGTTGCTATCCAAAATTCAATTTTGCTGTATTTCATATCCGTATGTTGATACAAGCATACGGCAAGGCCAAATCATGGTAAACTAAATGTGACGAAAGTGGCAAAAAATGTGACGAGAAATGTCAGGTGATTGAATTTTATATTAATAATGCCCCATTAGGTGCATTATTGGTATCAATGAAGAGTTAAGTTCAATGGCGTGATACATGTTGTTACCTAAGGCTTCGTAAATTTCAAATACATGATCGAAAAAAAATAAATATTGCCTATCGCCCTGCCTAATTCCAGGTATGCCCTAACTACATTTAAACCAAAACCCCGCCTTATACCAGTGATAAGACGGGGTTTTTCAATAGATAAGCTGAAACGTAACGTTTGAAGTCAATCCTGCCGAAAGGTTAACTTACCGAAAAGCTGCTTAATAGTGCTGATTACCCGTTCCGTTAGTTTGGTATGCGCCTATATCTCTGCCCGGAGGTGTTAACTCGGTAACGCCGAACTTCGCATCAACAGGTACCTCGGCTTTAGCGCCGAAGCTGACATAGCCTTTACCCACGCAAGGCGAAGAAAGTTTAAGCGCAAAGTTGTAGTTACCGATGGTATTAATATCCCTTAGCCTCAAACCTGCAGGCAGTGGTGCTGGGCCATTGATAAACTGTGGATTGTTAGCGCTTAATATAGCCGGGTTTGCCGTATAAACATCTCCCGGTTTCCAGTTGGATGGTAAGAATGACGATGGCAGCGGTATATCAGTAGCCGGAGCCTTTGAGATGGCGGTACTTATTGACAGCGAAGGATAAATCTGATTGGCTACGGATGCAGAGTCAGCATAAGTATAGTTATAACCGTATTTCAGGTTGGCGGTGTCGGCAATAGGGTTTTGTACTACCCGTAAACCAAATTTACAGTTCACCATCAGGTTGTTGTAAGCCATCCCTGCCGCATCCTGCTCAAAGTTGATAGAGCCGCCACGACCGGCCGCTGCGCGGCGATAGCCACAATTGATGATCGTATTATTATATACCCGTAAGTTAGAGCCGGGAACGCCTGTAAGTGCACCTGCGTTTGATAGTTTAGGACCATTGGTAGCCATACCTATGCAAACGTTATAGGCAAAATCGCCCACGGTACCGCCCTTAGAGTTAAGCGCCTCACCACTGGTGTATCCGCATTTTTCAAAGGTGTTTCTCAAAATTTCAATCTTGGCGCCTACGGTACGGATGGCATCGTCAATACTGCCGTAAACCCACGAGTCTTCGAGCACCAGGCTTCCGAAGGGATTCTGAAAATACAGCGGGTAAGCACTTGATGACAATACGGCAATGTCGCCGCTGGGTTTACCGCCTGCAAATTCGATGTGCGTCCATTTAATAATAATTTTATTACAGTTGGGACCGCCTACAATGCCCGACCATTTACCGGTATAAGCAGGGTCGGTAGCTGGGTTTGCTCCCGGCTGGTCTGTTTTGGTAATACCTGGCGATGTAAGGTAAACCGGTTTTTCTTTACTGCCTAAACAAATTAGGGTACCGTTTACACCGATGCCGTAGTTGCCGTTAAAGTTAACCGTTACACCTTCTTGTATAGTTAAAGTATCGCCTTTGTTAACCATCAGGTTACCGCATACATTGTAGGTTTTGCCTGCCAGCATGGTACCTTTTACGGCCAGCGACGTTGCTCCCGATGGCGGCGACAGGCAGCCGGCATCGCTTATGGGCGCTGCGGTTTGCACTACAGCTAAAGAAAGGTCTTTGCGGTCAATGGATTTTTTGCAGGCCGACATTGTAAGCGCAACGACGAACGTTAGTATGATTTGAAATGTCCTATTCATGACGATTAAAGTTTGTAGCGGATACCCAGTAAGAAGTTAGTTTTAAAATAGTCTTTTTGAACGTAAATTTTATGGTCGGCATCGGTTTGCATTGCCAGGGTACGAGCGCCCGGTGCTGCCAGGTAGTTGTTATATGACTGACGCAGCTCGAGCACGTAAGGCGTATTGGTAATATTGTTTACCTTGGTAAAGAAGGAGAATTTGCGGGCAAATCTTTTCTCGGCCGAAAAGTCGAGTTGTTTGGTAGGGGCCTGCCAGTAATCCAGCCCATAATAAGGACTTACCAGTGCAATACGCGCTCCGGTGTATACAAAGGCGGTTTGTATATCTAAACCCAGTTTATGGTTACGATAAATCAGCGCCAGGTTACCAATATGGTCTGATTGCCCCTGCAACGGACGGGTTTCTGATTGTATGCGCGAGGTTACCTGCCCGGCATCATTACGGTACGAAAATAATTTATCAGTAGTGATTCTTGATTTGGTATATGTATAGTTAGCAACTACGCCAAACGGCCCAAAATAGTGGGTAAAAACAGCTTCGAAGCCAAAGTTGCGGGCATCGCCAAAGTTTTGTGGGATAAGTGTTTGTGAGGTTACACCTGTTTTTACCGCAGCATATTCAATGGGGTTTTGTATGCGCTTGTAAAACACTCCTAACAACAACTCATCGGCATTGCGCGGAAACAGTTCATAACGGAAGTCTATATTATCTGCCGTGGTATGATTCAGTCCTGCCGGGTTACCCGATTCTTTAAAAATCTCACCTTGTATACCATCCGGAATCATATCGGCAAAGGCCGGGCGGGCCAAGGCACGGTAATATGACAAACGCAGGTTCTCATTGTCTTTAAGCGTATATTTTAATATACCGCTTGGCAATAAATCTGTATAATTAATAGTGCCCGATTTGTAATTTACCGAAGTGGGTAATTGGGTATTATATTGTTGGTGTGTGTTTTCTAACCGCAAACCACCTAAAGCTTCTAATTTGCTGGTTAGCTGCCATTTGCCTTGCACATAGCCGGCTGCTATGTTTTCGTCAAAAGTGTAGGTATTGCCATCTGGTACCCACAAAGACGCGCCGGCATTTTTAAACACAAATACGGCATTATCAATGCCATTATAGGTTTGCAGACTGTTGGTGCCCAGGTAAGGACTCAGCGAGTAAATGTTATAATAGGCATTACGCTTTTTATAGCGTTCTAATCCTCCTATTTTCAACTCAAAGTCGCGGTCAAACAGTTTAAAGTTATTGGTAAAGTTAAGATATGATGAGTAATCTCGGTCGGTGTTGTGATTCCACAACCGGGTCATGCCTTGCACAATATCCGAACCGCTGGCACTTTTAATTACGGGATACTCGTGCGAAAATTCCGCCTGGTCAGGCACATGGTTATTGGCTTCAGACACGGCCAGCGACCAGTCTAAACGGCTTTTATCTGACAACTGGTGCAAGCCTTGTAAAGTTGAATTGTATATAGTTTGATACTGCCACCGGGTACGGTATGATTCCATAACCAGTGAATTCAAGGCAATGGTATCGCTGATGAGGCGGGTTTGATAGTCATCAAGCCGCACAAAAACGTTAACCAGCGATAGCTTATTTTTATTGTTGATGCGGTAATCAAACTTATTGTTGATGCCAATGCGGCGGCTTTGTTGCGAGTACCTGCGCGATTGCAAATCAATAAACTGCGGGATATTATTTAAGGCGGGTTGTGCATTCGGCAAAAAGAAGGTAGAGTTGGTACCGGTATAATTGTTTTGATAACTGCCGGAAACTATAAATCCAAGTTTTTTAGAGCGGCCAATCCTGTCGCCTATGGTTACGCCAAAGTTGGTGTTAATAGGATTACTTTTTGGGATGAATTTTAGGTTAGCGATGGGAAAGTCGGAAGGTACAGCAGCGTAATTGGTACCATTAATTTCGGATGGAGCCAATTTGCTGATACTGCTCCGGTTAAAGGCCTGAAAATCGCGCCCAGCAAATACCGCGTTATAGCCGGCAGAAAAGTTAGCCCTAACCAGGGTAGTGGCAGGAGCGTCTTTCATCACCAGGTTAATTGAACCACCAACGGCATCGCCTTCCATAGCAGGGGTGAGGGTTTTGCTCACTTCCAGCCTTTCCAGCAATTCTGCCGGGAAGATGTCGAGCGGAATAAAACGGTTTTTATTATCGGGACTCGGAATTTTAATGCCGTTTACCAGGGTATTAATGTATCGTTTTTCCATACCCCGAATGATAGGGTAGCGGCCTTCGCCCGAGTTACTACGCTCAATGGTAACACCCGACACCCGTTGCATCACGTTGGCCACGGTAATATCCGGCGAAAGCATTATGTTTTGTGCCGATACCACATTCATGACCTGGTTGGCTTTCATCTCGATGGCTCGGGCACGTTTATCAGTCGATTCTTTGTTGCCAGCAATGCTGATTTCGTCTAACTGTTTGCTATCCGGCTCAAGCGCTACGCTTACATAAGCAGGTTTTCCGGGCAAAACAGAGACGTTAAGCGTTTTAGAGCGATAAGAAACAAAACGGCATTCTAAAGCATGGGTACCTGGTTTAACGTTTTTAAAAGTAAAGTTACCATCTAACTGTACAGCCTGGCTTCTGCCGGTTTCTTTAAGGGTAACTGTTGCGCCAATCAAAGGTTCCTGCGTGACGCCGTTAATCACCTTGCCATGAATGGTTTGGGCGATAGATGGCAGCGCAAACAACAGTCCGCAGGCAAAAAGGAGCAGAATTTTGTTAATTAAGTAGGGGGATTTCATCTGACTATGGGCTTAATTTGCCGCAAAGATTTCTGATGAATTATGGAGCAAAACTGAAGATATGCTGATAATAGTTTATCGTAACAAAAGGATAATATTCATTTAAAATCAGGCGGTTAAATCCTGGTTTTGTTAACTACAGTTTTGCAAATACTTAACCCAAGGTGTTATTTACGGCAGCAGTTTTATTAAGCTGTTGCCCCGAAATTCCCAGTATATTTTACGCTATCAAGGTGATTGGTATATTGCATTCTTTATCAAAAAGTATTTACAAATAAGATACTAACAAAGTATTGTTTTAGTGTTTTGCTTAAATTAAAAGTTAATGCTCTACATTCACACGCAATCTTTCATCTTTGCAGATTGAAATAGCGCTGTAATGATTATTTATTCTTGGATTAAAAAAAAGCTTCATCTATTATATCTGTTTTACGCGGTTCCGCTATTTTATCTGGTTATTGTAATCACTCCACCTTTTCAAAATCCGGATGAGCCGAATCATTTATCGCGGGCCGAACAAATATCGAGAGGGGAGTTTGTTTCTAAGTTTATTCCGGCAGAAGATCCGCCAAAAGTTAAAGGGCCGTTTGATCCTCATCAGGGTGGGTTTTCTGTAGATCAAGGCATCGGCCAGGCAAACCAATTTTTTTCAAATTTGCAGTTTCATCCCAATATACAAACCAGTAAAGCTGCCATTGACAGTGCCAAGTTAGTACCGTGGAAAACCGGAATCGAATATAAAAATTTCGGTAATACCGCCATATACCCGCCTTTTGTTTACCTAATGCCCAGCCTGAGTATAGTAGTAGGTAAGTGGATGTCGTGGTCGGTTGTAAAAACGCTTTATTTAGCCAGATTTATAAATGCTGCTTTGGTTTTGTTATTGGCAACCATTGCCTTAAAACTGGCACGCTCCACAAAAATATTGCTGTTTACACTGTTGCTGCTGCCAATGCACGTAGCTACCTTTTGTGCCGTTACGCAAGATTCTATCTTAATTATATGCTCGTTTTTGCTGGTTGCTTTTATTGATTACTGTGAAACAAAAAAGCTGACTTATCAATGGAAACATATCGCCGTTATAACTGTGCTGGTAGCTGTTATTGCTGTATGTAAACCACCTTATATACTGTTTGCATTCATTATACTGTTTTTAACTGCGCCGTTTTCAAAGCGTTTGATTGGGACAGCAGTTCCGTTTGTTTTATTGGCTACCTGGTTGCTTATTAATGGAAGCAACTTCAAAATACAGTTTGCACCTGCCGAAATGCATGTTAACTCCCGTATGCAGGTAGCTTACGTGCTGCATCATCCGTTTAAATTTATAGAGTTATTTTTTAACTGGGATTATAGCGGTATAGCTTATTTTTTTAGGATGTGTGTGGGTATTTTGGGTTGGGTAGATACTGAGTTTTCTAAGGCTTATTACCTGATTACTTATACCGTACTGATTTTTATGCTGGCCATGTTTTATAGTAAAGGCGGAAAAATGAAAATTAACCTCAGGGCTGCCGCGTTGTTAATTTTTATTATTACCAGTATTGCCATTTTAACGGCGCAATATGCAACCTGGGTTCCTTACCAATCGGCAAGTTTTGGTGGTTTACAAGGCCGGTATTTTTTACCTATATTTCCCTTTTTGATGTTAGCCATTGCGTTTAATAAAAGCGGTATTGAAAATAACAGTAGTCAGAAAAAGCATTTTTTTGTCTTGCTTTTAACTATTTACCCGATGTTTACACTAGTAAATATGATAAGCCTTTTATTTCACAGGTATTACGTGGGATAGCAGCCAAAGTTTTGCAAATAATCAACAAAATAGATTAATATATAAACCCGGTGTGCTATCAATATTCTGTTAAAGCATCGGTAGTCTTAAATACATGATTAAAACGCTTTCGATAGTTATACCGGTATACAACGAGGGAAACACGTTTGTACACATTCTTGATAAAATCAAAAAGACGGCCTTAATAAATGACATTAACAAGCAAATAGTTATTGTTAACGATTGCTCAACAGACAATACAGAGGAAACCGCGTTACAATATATAAAGGCTAATCCGGAACTGGACATACTATACTTTAAGCATCAAAAAAATCTTGGAAAGGGGGCTGCACTTCACACCGGCATCCAAAAAGCCAACGGCGAATATTTGATTATACAAGACGCTGATTTGGAATATGACCCTGCAGACTATAACGCTTTATTGAAACCGGTGGTAGAAGGTTTTGCAGATGTAGTATACGGATCCAGGTTTGTCGGCAGCAATCCGCACCGGATACTGTTTTTCTGGCATACAATCGGAAATCGCTGGCTCACGTTTTTATCAAATATGTTTTCCAACCTCAACCTTACCGATATGGAAACCTGTTACAAGGTTTTTAAAACCGACATTATTCAGAGTTTAAAGCTAAAGGAGCAGCGGTTTGGTTTCGAGCCTGAGGTTACAATTAAAGTTGCAAAAGTTCCACGTATAAGAATTTACGAGGTAGGTATTTCTTATTATGGCCGTACATACGAAGACGGAAAGAAAATAGGGTGGAAAGACGGTTTCAGGGCTATTTATTGTATTTTAAAATACGGTATGTTCAACGCTTCCTGAATCCATATCAGTAAGAGGGCAACTACCTGATTCAATACCTTCAGTGCTACAATAAGGCACAAAAAAACCCATCTAACGTTTAGACAGGTTCTCGTACAATTTTGTGCTGTATCTTCAATTAAAACGGAAGGTCATCCGCGTCGCTAGCAGGGTTAAAACCGCTGTCGGCATCTTCGGCCTTTACAGCTTGTTTCGTTTCGTTGTCAAAATCGCTTTTTCGGCCTAATACCGTAAAGTTTTCGGCTACAATTTCGGTAGTATATTTTTTGATGCCGGTTTTGTCTTCAAAAGACCGGGTTCTGAGTTTACCTTCAATATAAACTAATTTTCCTTTTTGAAGGTATTTTGCGGCTACATCTGCCAAACCGCGCCACATCACAATGTTGTGCCATTCGGTTTGTTCAACCTTACGCCCATCCTTGTTGTAGCTTTCTGAGGTAGCCAACGGAAAGCTGGCTACAGATACGCCGCCTTCCAGGTGTCTAACCTCAGGATCTTTGCCTAAGTGCCCAACTAATATTACTTTGTTTATTCCAGACATGTTTAGTTAGAAAAGAGAGAATTGTTTTCAAATTTAAAAAAATTAGTTAAAAATATAAAAATGATTTT